>NZ_JAHLQK010000001.1:900000-1059145 GCF_018919215.1 Alkaliphilus flagellatus | reverse complement strand
TAAAACATCTTCTACTGGTGCTGACTCACCAAGCATAATTCTTGCAGGATCACCAGGTGTAAAATGCATTAAAGTGAATACTATAAATGATACACCTAACATAACAGGGATTAGCATAATAAGTCTTCTTAATATATACTTATGCATTTAAAATCCTCCTTTCTAAATTTTCAAGCTATTATAAAGCATGTTTTGTATAGTATATAAATATAGGAGTATAGGGTCATTTCAACTATGACCCTATAAACATATAATTAATTACAATTAATTTATTCGAAGTACACAGAACCTAATCTATGATGTCCTGCTGGATGTTGTACGAAACCTTTTACATTACTTCTTAAACCATCAACGTTTTCACCGTTGTTTAAGAATATCCATGGAGCGTCATTTCTAACAATTTCTTGAACTTCTAAATATGCTTTTTCTCTTTCGGCTTGGTCTGCACTCTTTCTTGCTTTATCTAACAATTCGTCAACTTTAGCATTTCCATAGAATGTTCTATTACCAGCATCTCCAAATTGTGAAGAGTGGAACAGAGGATATAGACCGTAGTCTGGATCTCCTGTTACTGCTGTCCATCCAAGGATAAACATGTCATGCTCACCTTTAGCTGTACCATCTATATAAGCACCCCATTCAACTACTTTTACTTCAGCTTCAATATTGATTGCTTTTAATTGGTTTTGAACAATTTCAGCTATATCCATTCTTGATTTGTTATCGTTTGTCCAAATAGATGTTTTAAATCCATTTTCAAGACCTGCTTCTTTCATTAGCTCTTTAGCTTTTTCTACATCGTATTCATATGGCACTAATTTTTGGTTTGAAGCCCAAACGTTTGGTCCTAATGGTCCATTAGCTAGCTCTCCAACACCTTGCATTACAGCTTCGATAATTGAATCAACATCTATAGCATGGTTAATAGCTTGACGTACTCTCACATCATCAAAAGGTTTCTTTTGAACGTTAAATCCAATATATGTTGTTGATAAGTTTTCTTGTCTCATTAATACTAGGTTTTTATCTTCTTCTATTCTTTTAACATCAGTTGGTAAAACATCATATACAATATCAACTTCACCAGTTTCAAGGTTAATAGTTCTATTTGTTGCTTCTGATATACTTCTAAATTTAACCTTTTCAACCTTAGCTTTTTCGCCATGATATTCCTCAAATTTTACTAGACTAATTTCATCACCATTTACCCAGTTTTCAAACTTAAATGGACCTGTTCCAACTGGTTTTTGACCATAGTCGCTTCCAGCATCTGTTACAGCTTTTTCATTTAAAATACTTGAACCTGGATGAGCTAAGTGAGAAAGTAGTGGCGCAAATGGTTCTGTAGTAGCAATTCTAATTGTATAATCATCTACTATTTCGATTCCATCTTTATTAATTGCTCCTACAATATGTCCAACATGTGGAGATTCTAAAGCTCTTAAGAATGTAAATTTAACATCACTTGCTTTAAGCTCTTCACCGTTATGGAATTTAACACCTTGCTTTAATTTAAATTCGAATGTTAAATCATTAATCTTTTCCCAAGATTCTGCAAGACCTGGTTGTAACTCCATATTTTCATCTTGTTCTACTAATGTCTCGTTAATTTGCTTAGTAACCCTTGAAGATGCATTATCATTAGTGCCATGTGGGTCTAATGTTTTAGCATCTGAATTTTGAGCTACTACTAATGTGTCTTTTACTCCTCCGTTAGCACCACCAGTAGCGCCGTCACCCGAGTTTCCACATCCAACAGCTACTAATGCTAATACAATTATCATGCTTAATAATGCCAGCATTTTTTTGTTTTTGATCATTTTTACTCCTCCTTAGATGTTAAATTTTTTTGTTTTAGGTAAAAAAGTAGTAATTGCTGCGTCTAATTGCAATTGTAAAAAACAAAATTGCAAATGACATCATATTTGAATTTTTTAGATTAAAAACATTATATAATCTCTCTACTGCTTATTGCAAGGACAATTGTCGAATTTTAAAATATCTTAATATTTGAAAATCACCATCTTTGTGACTTTATTAACCAACCATATATATGTGTATTTCTCAATGCTTAAAGGCACGTTAATTTAAATTTGATTTTTAGACTTTTTTCTCGTTTTTTAAAAAACTTTTAACTTTTCTTAACAAAGTTGACCTAGGTCTGAATTGTTTAAATATTTTATATTTATATATAAAAAAATAATACCTTGCAATAGGATACGAGGTATTATTTTAAGTATATTTATATTTAATTTTAAAATTATAACAACATCAAATCCTAAGACTTATTATTTTTTTGCTCTTGGTGGCATAACAGTAGCAATTCCGTCTAATACAACTATGTCGTCCTGATTCGTACAAGTAGTTTTTAACTTTACCCTCTTCTTATCACTATTTATTTCTATAATTTCTACTGTTGCCTTAACAGTGTCTCCAATTCTAACAGGAGCTAAAAACTTAAGGTCTTGACCTAGATAAATAGTTCCTGGTCCTGGTAAGTACATTCCAAGAACTGCTGATATAAGCCCTGCACTTAACATTCCATGTGCAATTCGTCCTTTAAACATACTGGTTTCTGCTTCTTTTTGATTAATATGAGCTGGATTTAAATCTCCAGTAATTCCTGCATATAAGTATACATCTGTTTCAGTAATTGTCTTTTCAAAGCATGCAGTATCCCCAATATTTAATTCCTCAATTATTTTCCCTCTCATTACAACCCATCTCCTATTCAGCAATATTTTTAATGCTACTATTATAATATAACCAAATATTTCTTTATGCAAGAAAACAAGGAGGTGTTATTCCTCCTTATTTTTATTAAAAATCTTCTTTATTATTTCATCCAAAGGTTTAAAAGAAAAGCTACTAATAGAAAAGATCCTACAGTTCCTACAACGTAGGGAAACAAAACTTGGAAAAATGCTATAATAAATGCTAAAATATCAGTCCAGTCAAATTCTATTTTTTCATTTCGACCATTTTCCCAATATTCTGTTGGATTCTGCTGCGATTGTTTCTTTAACATTTCTACCCCTCCGTTACACTAGTTTTAGATTAATACAAATTATACCAAATGACAAGCTACAAAATGTTTAGTAGCTACCTCTCTAAACTCAGGAACCTCTTCTTTACATCTTTCCATTGCATGGGGACATCTAGTATGGAATCTACATCCACTCGGTGGATTTGCAGGGCTAGGTATATCACCTTTTAGAATAATTCTATTCCTCTTCATCGTTGGATCTGCAATAGGAATAGCAGATAATAGTGCCTGTGTATATGGATGTAGTGGCTGCTTATATAGTTCGTCTTTTGGTGCTAACTCCACTAAGCTACCTAAATACATTACTCCAATTCTGTCACTGATATGTTTTACAACACTAAGGTCATGAGAAATAAATAAATATGTTAGTCCCATGTCTTCCTGAAGATCCATCAGTAAGTTTATAACCTGTGACTGTATAGAAACATCAAGGGCGGAGACTGGTTCGTCACACACTATAAATTCTGGATTTAGTGCTAATGCCCTCGCTATACCAATACGCTGTCTTTGACCTCCACTAAATTCATGTGGATATCTTCTTATATGATAGGGTGCTAAACCACATTTTTCTATAATTTCACTAACCCTATCGTTTACTTCCTTCCCCTTTTTAGCTAATCCATGTTCGACTAAAGCTTCTCCTACAATTTGAGCAACGGTTAGACGTGGGTTTAAGGAGCTATATGGATCTTGGAATACGATCTGCATTTTAGTACGAAGTTTAATTAATTCCTCTTTTGGAAGACTGAAAATTTCACTTCCTTTATAGTAAACTTCACCATCAGTTTTTTCTAGGAGTTTTAGGAGTGTACGACCAGTTGTCGACTTACCACAGCCTGACTCACCTACGATACCTAAAGTCTCTCCCTTTTTAATGGTGAAGGATATGTCTTCAACAGCACGAACATGACCAACTGTTCGTTTTAAAAACCCACCTTTTATCGGAAAATACTTTTTTAAATTTTTAACTACGACTAAGTCCATATTTTCTTTTATTAGTTCTGCCATCTATTCCACCTCTCCTTCATTATCATATAACCAGCAACGAACTTTACGCCCTGTATCTATAGACTTTAATTCCGGAACTTGACTTTGGCATATTTCCATTGCATGACTACATCTTGGATGGAATGAACAGCCTTCTGGCATAGCTAAAGGATTTGGTACACTACCTGGTATTACATCTAATCTCTTTGCTCCACCTTCTAAGCTTGGTTTTGATTTCATTAATCCGACTGTATAAGGATGTTTTGGGTCCTTAAATAAATCTACTACTTCAGCTTCTTCTACTACTCTTCCAGCATACATAACTATAACATGATCTGCCATTTCTGCCACAACTCCTAAGTCATGGGTTATTAACATTATTGCAGTGTTTAGCTTCTCTTTTAATTCTTTCATTAACTCTATAATCTGAGCTTGAATAGTAACGTCTAAAGCAGTGGTTGGCTCATCAGCAATTAAAAGTTTTGGATTACATGATAATGCCATAGCTATCATTGCTCTTTGTCTCATACCACCACTAAATTGATGGGGATAATCATCTACAACTTCTTCTGCTCTTGGTATACCAACAACTTTTAACATTTCAATGCACTTTTCACGTGCGGCTTTTTTATCCATATTTTGATGAAGCATTATAGCTTCCATGATTTGACTTCCAATTGTAAATACAGGGTTTAATGAAGTCATTGGCTCTTGAAATATCATTGCAATATCATTTCCTCTAATTCTTCGCATTTCTGATTCTGATAATTCTACTATATTTTTATCATCAAATATAATTTCTCCATCAACAATTTTACCTGGAGGTGTTGGTATAAGTCGCATAATAGACATTGAAGTAATACTTTTTCCACATCCTGACTCTCCAACTATTCCTAAAGTTTGACCTGGCTTTAAATTAAAATCAACACCATTTACAGCTGGTACAACTCCATCCTCTGTATAAAAGTGGGTCTTTAAGTTTTTTACTTCCAATAAATTTTTCATATCTACACCTCCTACCTATTGTTTTAGTCTTGGATCTAGTGCATCTCTTAATCCATCCCCTAGTAAATTCAAGCTCATAACGGTTATAAATATTGCAAGTCCTGGTGGTATCCATTGCCACCAACGATTTTTAAGTACATATTGATTTTTAGCATCAGTTAACATATTACCCCAAGATGGTGTTGGCGGAGCTACACCTAGACCTAAGAAACTTAGAGAGGATTCTGTTAATATAGCTCCTGCAATTCCTATAGTAGCAGAAACTATTACAGATGCCATAGTATTTGGCAGAAGATGAGCTACAATTTTTCTAAAATCGCTAATACCAAGTGCTGTAGCAGCTTCCATAAATTCTCTTTCTCTTAAAGACAGAATTTCTGCCCTTACGATTCTGGCAATACCTGGCCAACCTAAAACACCTATTACAAGCATAATATTATAAATACTCGGCTTAAGCATAGCAACAATCGTAATAGCTATAGGTAAAAAGGGCAAACAAGCGAAAACGTCTGCAACTCTCATAATTACATTATCTATACTTTTACCATAATATCCAGCTATACCTCCTAATAAAACACCCAGAACTATCCTTATTCCTGTTGAAACAAATCCTACAGTTAGGGAGATTCTACCACCATATAATAGTCTTGTTAAAATATCTCGCCCTAGTGAATCTGTACCTAAAAGATGTTCGCTACCAGGTTTTGCATTTGAATTAACAAGATTAACAGCATCACGTCCATAGGGAGTTAAAAATGGTGCAAATATAGCTGCAGTAGCCATTATTGTTATTACTATTAGTCCTAACATAGCTAATTTATTTCTTTTAAGTCGTTTCCACATTATTTTCCATGGGCCTATTACAGTACTTTCTGTAGCTAAGTTTTTCTCTTTATTAATATCTATTTTTTGTTTTTTTTCACTTATCATATATATTTCCCCCCCTTCTTAATCTACTCTTATTCTAGGGTCTACAAATGCATAGGATATGTCTGCTACTAGGTTACCAAATAAAGTAAAAATAGCTAAAAACATATTTATCCCCATCATTAGTGGATAGTCCCTTTGCAGTACTGCTTGATGTTGAAGTTTACCTATGCCAGGAAGTACGAATACCATTTCAGTCATTAATGCGCCTGAAAATAGGGTAGGTAGAGAAAATCCTAGAAGTGTAATTACAGGTATTAAAGCATTTCTTAAGGCATGTTTATATATTACAACCTTTTCCCTTAAGCCCTTAGCTCTTGCTGTACGTATATAATCTTGTCTAATTACTTCTAGCATACTAGATCTTGTATATCTCATAAAACTTCCTGCACCACTTAAACTAAGAACTACTAAAGGCAATATACTATGTTTAAATATGTCCGGAAAGTTTGTCCTAAATGATAGTGGCATACCAGGAGTTACTAAACCCGATATAGGAAACCATCGAATATCAATAGCAAACCATTTAATTAAAAGTAATGCAAAGAAAAATGTTGGGATAGATATTCCAACTAAGGCAAATACAGTACCACTATAATCAAAGATTGAATACTGTTTTGTCGCCGAAATTACTCCGATAGGTACAGCTATTATTAAACTTATAATTAAGGACACAAAGGAAATATAAAATGTTGCCCACATTCTTTCGCCTATTAGCTTTGCAACAGGCTGCTTTAATTGAATTGAGTTACCAAAGTTCCCTTTTAGCATATTACTAATGTAATCGATATATTGTTCTGGTCCCGATTTATCAAGCCCATAGGCTTCTTCTAATCTTTGAAGTTGCTCTACAGTCATGTTTGGATCTGAATAAAATGATGCTAGGGGAGACCCTGGAGCTAATTGAAATATAGAAAAAAGCAAAATACTAACTCCAATCAAGATTGGAATTTGCTGTAGTAATCTTCTTACAATAAACTTACCCATATATAATCCTCCTTCTGTAAGGTTTAGTAAGTACATATAGCCTAGAGAGACTAGGCTATATGTATATAAAATTAATTAAGACCTTTAATTATTTAACTATTTCAATTAAATGAGAATTTGTTGACCACTCAGTAAACTCTGTTGGATTAAAGTTCTTAACTCTCTTGTTTACTAACCATGGGTTCATTCTTACATAAACGAATATATATGGTAGTTCTTCGTTAAATTCTTTAGCAAGCTCTAAGTAAATATCTTTACGCTTTGCTTGATCAAATTCAGCTTGACCTTTAACCATTAATTCTTCAATTTTATCATTTTGGAAATATCCTTTGTTGTTTCCTGGAGGGAATGTAGTTTTACTGAAAGTAGAATACATATCTGGGTCTGCAGTTAAACTCCAAGCCGCATTAGTAATATCCCACTTACCTTTATTACCTGGATCACTTGTTAACTCTGATAAAGAGTTAAAGTCCATTAAAACGATTTCACAATCTACACCGATTTGCTTCCAGTTTTCTGCCGCTAGAGCACTAACCTTTGTAGACCATTCTGCCTCATTGTAAGATGTCCATTTAAATGCTAATTTCTTTCCATCTTTGTATCTAAATCCATCACTACCCATTACCCAGCCAGCTTGATCTAATAATTCTCCAGCTTTTTCTGGATTATATTTATATTCATTTAATTGGCTTAGGTCTGGATATGCCCAGGATACTGGTGAAATTGGAGTATGGGCAACTTGACCACCCAAGTCACCAAAGAAGGACTGAACAAATCCATGTCTATCTAGTCCATAAACAAGAGCTTGCCTAACTAATTTGTCTTGGAAAATTGGGTTTGTAAAGTTAAATGCAGCATATGCATAACCGTTATTCCAGTTATTAATTAATTCTGAATGCTCATAACCTTCTATAACCTCGTAGTTTTCCTTAGCGTTTTCAAAGTTTACAGCATCTACAGAACCGACTTCAAACTCTGCTAATTCGTTTTCGTTAGCAACTACTTTCCATATAATACCATCAAGTTTTGGAGCACCTTGCCAGTAATCTTTGTTAGGCTCTAACTCTACATATTGCTCAACTTCATATTTCTTTAATTTAAATGCTCCATTTCCTAATGGATCGCGGTCTAAAGCTGCCATTTCCTCTGCATTTGCTTTTTCATAATAGTGTTTTGGTACTGGGCAAAAATTTGCTATTTGTCTTAATGTAACTGACATAGCTTTTTCTACAATAACTTCAACTGTATATTTATCTAATGCCTTTATACCTTCTGCAACTTCTGTTTTTCCATCTTTTACATCCTTAGCACCAACTATACTTTGCATCCCTGCGATATATAGTCTACCTTTATAATCTGGTGCTAATATTGTGTTATAGCTGAATACAACGTCATCAGCAGTTACTTCAGTTCCGTCATGCCATTTTATACCTTCTCGTAAATGGAAAGTATAAACTAATCCATCATCAGATACTTTATATTCCTTAGTTAAAGAACCATCTGTAGTTAAAGCTCCACTTGGCTCAACTTGTAGTAATGGATCAAATATTAATTCGTATATGTATCGATCATACACTGTACTAGATGTAAGTGGGTTAAATATACCCTGCGGGCTTGTTCCACCTACTGTTAACACATTACCTCTTTCAGAACCTGGATAAACTGCACCTGGTTCTTCTGCCACTTCATTTCCTGGGCCCGGTTCAACCGCAGCCGGTTCCTTAGGTGTACAACCTATAAGGAATGTAGATACTACCATTGCGAAAATCAATAATAATACAACACTTTTTTTCAACATTCTGTTTCCCCCTTAAATATTTTTATTGGTTTAAAATTATAGTAAATATTTTTAAGCATACCCCCTTTCAAATTATAATTTAGTTTTAAAAGTCGTAAATGCTATAAATATTTATATTTTTTGTATAACTATATCTATGTTTTATTTTTCTTGCTAGATACAAAATAGCTTGATTATACTATATATAGTGGTTCAAATTTATTATTATTTGTTATTAGTTTAAAAATATTCATCGATCCTTAATAATAGTAATCCTTATTTTATTACATTTTATTAATAATTTCAATAACTTTATTTAATATTTGTAATAATTTTCAGTATTCAGATAATAGTCCTTAGTTTTATAGTTTTAATCTACTACCTGTTGCCTTTAAGTTCACCACTTCCTTTGAGATAACATAAGGACTATATGTAAAAGTTGTTAATATGATAAATACTGTTAAAAACATAATTGTCAATTTTAAATAATTCTTTGTCTGAGTCTCTTTATTAAATATCCAGGTTACAAACAAAGAAAATAATAGAATTAATAGAATAACTATATATTGGGAGTTATAAAAAGATAGTAGTTTAGGATAAATAATAGAGTATCTATAGTCATAAAAATTATTAAATCCCTTCATAAATACAATGTAAGTAACTAGTGACACAAATAATAAGTAATTGATCTTATTAAATTTCTTTGAAAAATAATGTAATATAGTTATGATTAAAATAATCAATAGTAGAACAATACTTAAATAGGCTATCATAGGTAAAGTAGTAAAAATATTATTAGCTAACATATAACCTAAGGAAATGGACGTAACATTAACATCTTGTATAAGCAGTCCTGTAACTTCACTTATATTATGCTTAGTTTGCATAATTAAAACAGTAATGAAAAACGACATCAATAAATATGTGGTTATAATCGGTTTAGAATTTAACCTTAATCCTAGTTTATTTTGTTTAGATTTATTTGATATATAACATTAGTTAATATTTGGCTCTTTAATGGGATGAGATTCTGGATAAATAATTACGCTAGTTTTTCCTATATAGTATAATCTGTCATCTACTTCTTCTTGACTAAGTCCTAGCTTTTTTATGCTATCATCTTCATAATTAATAAGAATAGCTTTATCTTTAAATTTATCACTACCTTCAATAAGCTCTTTAGAATTAATAACATGTGTTATATTTCCTTTAAAGCTCCCTCCCATACTCATATTATCTAGTCTAATTGTAAAGTCTTTCCCTTCCTCATATGAATCAACTATATCTCCATTGTTATTAATTACATTAAACCTTGGTGATCCATTCCATTCAAAACTAACCGTTTCAAATTCTTTTTTATATCCTTCTTCAACAAAACTATGTAATCCAATGGATTTAAAGTGATTTTCTATATATTCCAATGTTTTTTCATTACCTTTAGTACCAATTAACCTTCCCTCATATTTTGCTGATGTTAATATATCTATATGGGATTTAATATTAATTTCCTCAATATTTGTTTTTATTGGCTGTCCAATAGCATAGCCAGTTATAAAAAGGAAAACAAATAATAGGAGAAAAATTAATTTTAAATATGCATTCTTCAAATTTGTTACCTCCTAGGTCTTTTGGACTATTTAGAATTTTATACTATATTCTATATATTCTGTATTTATCCTGCTAATATTTTCTAAATCTTATATATTTCTTAATCTATAGATATGCATATTAACTTAACCTATTCTTACAATATGATCCAAGCCTTTATTTAAACACATTCTACAAAATGTATATTTAATAAGATTTATACTTTTCTATAGGTCATAAAACTAGAAGGATTACAATCCATCCCTAGAAAATAATGATATAATATAATAGAATACAACGAATATTAACAGGAGGAGCATTTCATACTATGGATATTAAATTGATTAAAGAAACAATAAAAAACAAGAAACCTGTTATTCTAGATATTATTTATGAATCTGCAGTTATTGTTCCAATAATTAAAGTAGATGGAGACTACCATATTCTTTTCCAAGTTCGATCCTTTTCGCTTAATACCCAGCCAGGTGAAATATGTTTTCCAGGGGGTAGATTAGAAGATAATGAAGATGCATTCAGTTGCGCTATACGAGAAACATCTGAAGAACTAAATATTTCTAAAGACAATATTGAAATTTTAGGTGAGCTAGATTACTTAGTAACTCCATTTAATATGGCTATATATTCATTTTGTGGAATTCTTAATGATGTTCAATTTAATTCTATTGAATATAACAAGGATGAAGTTTCTTCTATATTTTCTGTACCTATAAAGGAGTTGTTAAAACAAGAGCCTCAAGTAAGTAACATGACAATCCATACTGAGCCCATAGACAATTTTCCATTCCAGTTAGTGCAAAATGGAAAAGCATATGATTGGAAGTCAGGTATATACCCAGTTTATTTTTATAAGTACAAAGATCATACCATATGGGGAATTACTGCTAAAATATTAAAAGGTTTTTTAGATACATTGAAATAACACTCGTCGGATACCACGCAAAAAAGAAGAACCTATTAGTCTCCAACTATAGGTTCTTCTTCTGTATTTGCCTGAAAATAGTCAACTATCTTCTGTATGCTATTGTTTTTTGAAGTAAAGTAGTAGCCTTCTATATAAATAAACTTATCTTTTATTAACCCATAAATAGGTTCACTTGATGCAGGATAAAAGCTTACTGTGGCAACTACATTTCCTTCAGAGGAATGTTCATAATTATCTATGGTACTATGTGCAAATATATCCTCTACTACTTTATTAATCTTTTCTCTAGTACTTATTTTGCCTATAATTTGATTGTCAAGATTTTTAACTTCAATACTAGTAGACTTGTCCAATAGATCTCTTAATTGTATTAATGTAAAACTATCCTGTTTTTTCATTTCTTCATTAATAATCGAATCAGCTAGGCCTATATCCTCTTGTTTTAATGAATTATTATCCCCTTGTTTCCCTGTACATCCTGTCATCATAATAACTATAACACTAATTACAATTATCAATACAAGTAAGTGGTTTCTTATTAATTTCAAAGCTATCACCTTCTTAATTAAATTTAAGCTTAATAATCTTATTTCTATTATTGCTTTTATTTTAAAATCTATAATTCAATAATATATTTTTTAAAATATTTATATTGTACTTTTATTAATCCAACTACTACCTTGGAGTTTGTTATTAACTTTGAGCCTGACCAAAGTATTTTTAACATTAACCGTTAATAATTTTTTCGTAATTTACTCTCACTCCATCATCTAAATTTATATTTTTTATTTTATCAATAATTGATTCTTTATGTCTATGCATATATATTAAAAATTTAGAGTCTGCTTCTTTATTACAATCTAACATCCAATAAATTGGTCTTTTTTGATATATCTTTACATGATCTAAAAAGAAGTCCTTAAGAAAGTAACGTCTTAATTTTTCATTTGCAGTTTCATTTGTTTCTTCATATAAAACTGTAGCAACATAATTTAAGTTTTCCTCTAATGTCTCTTCTCCAAAGGTGATTTTTACAAACTCAATAAATCTACTTACTATATCATCTTTAGAATATTTGTTCCCCGTAATAGGGATCATATTATCTGTTACAATATTAATAGAAGATTTTTTCCATCCGCTCTTAGTATTTACTCTCCAATCCCCATCTTGAAATTTAAATTTATACCCAAAATTTCCACCAGCATAAATAAGACCTTCCTCATCTAGAGAATATCTCCCAAACATGCAACCTATCCCATATGAAATAAAGGATTTAATATCTCTTTCTTCCTTAGCTCTTTTAATTGTTATATTTTCATCTTCAACTTCAGGAGTAAGCTCTTCTTGTATTCCATAAATATTAATAAATATGCTATTTAACTTTTCTTCATTTTGCTTTAATCTATTAAATTGATATTCTGTAAAATCTGCCCAATTTTTATAGGCTTCCTTAATTGTTTTAGCTTTTAACTTATAATGTAATATCGGGTGTTTTTTAAAATCCCATGAGGTTTCAAAGGAATCCCAGTCATTTTTTGAAATATTAATATTTTCAATAACTAAATTATCAATATCTCCATATATATCATTATCTGCTGGTTCAATTATTGGTATATTTTTTATATCTCCAACTTGTATATTGAGACTAGGGTTTAAGAACTTCATATAATGATTTGATAATTTAGAAGCAACCAAACCTAAAATGTAATAAAGCTTGCTTTTTTCAACAAATATCATAGATCCAGCAACATCGAAAATAAAGCCCTTCGGTGAAAGCCTAGGTCCAATATCCTTTCCAATAAAGGTATAGGTTATTCCTTCTTTGAAATAAAATTCTTCGTTTTTTATTGTTCTAGTATAGTTACCATATAAATTTTCCGCGTACTCCTTAATTTCATAACCATCATTTTCCCAGTTTATAACAAAATAATTATTGCCATACCACTTTCTATATCCTCCACCTTTATTATATGGAACCCATTTATAGTTTAGGATATTAGAACTTGTATTAGAAAACCATATTTTCTCCATATCTACCTCATACCAATATCTTAAAAACCTATTATTATCTGAAGTAGCCATACCCTGTCTAGGTCTTCCTACTTCATCTAATTTTTTGCCATTTTCAAAGGTCTTAATCGTATTTTCTCCAATCCAGAATGCTATTTTACAACCTGGTATTCTTTTGAAAATATTTTGATTTATAATAAACTTATTCTCACTGTTCTTTAACACTTTACCTTCTACTTTTTTATCTTGCTCTCCTTCTCTATCAACTAATTTAATAAATGTAGATTTAGTCCCTACATTACATTTTCTAATTACAAAAGTACTAATAGATACTGATGCATCTTTAAATCCATCATCCTCTAATTGGATCAAGCTTAGTAACTGATAGTTGTTAATTATATCCTTTCTTAAATTCTCATAGGATGAAATAAATTGCCATACATTTGGAGTCATGAAACCAGCAAGGCCATTATCCTTTGTAAAACTCATATTCCTCACCATAAATACGGAAAATAAATCATATTTATAGTCCCAATAGTGCTCTTCTACAAATCTTTTCAGTATATTATTAAACTTCCTTAGTCCACTGTAGGGAGGATTTGCCACAACTACATCATACTTTCGGCTCATAATCTTTCCCTGCTTAATCAAAAGAGGTAATTTCTCTAATATAATTTGTCTGTGTTGAAACTGAAATAGATCTGAGGCGGGTAACCTTCTGATTTCTTCGATTTTCCTTTCTAAGGACTCAAAGTCAATAGATTTTATATCAAGTAATGCCCCATACTCTTTAGCATCTTGGAAAGTATTAACTAAATACTCCACAGCATCCCTAGAAACTTGATTTTTTAAATTAGATACCTCTGTGCTTATGAAAAAATCTATTGTCTCTTTAGAAATTTCGTTACTTTCTTGAACAGTTGCCAAGTTTAACCTCGGTTGATATTTAAAAATATTTTCATTTTTACTTCTTGCTTTCATTAAAAGTGCAAATGCTGCTAATTTTCCAACTCTGTCATCTACATCTAGTCCATAAAGATTTTTCTCCAATATAAGTATTGGAATTTCTTCTTTTGAATAACCTAAACTGGAGTAAATATCATAAAAAACATCAAAGGCATATACTAAAATATGTCCGCTCCCCATTGCAGGATCAAGCACCATTATTTTTTCAGGATCTAGGTCTGAACTTATACATTTTTTTAGGAGTTTATCATTTCTTAGATTAACATCTACATCTTCTATAAAGTACTCCCATTTTTTTCTTAACACTTCATTTGGATAGGATTCTAGCCAGAGCTTCCCTAGGGAATTTTCTACCATGTATTTAACAATCCATTTTGGTGTAAATATTTGTGTAGCAACAGGAATATTTTGTTTTATTAGCTTTTTCTTTTTAAGATCTGAAAATACCTCTTCTTTACTTATTGAAAAGTAGTACTGATGGAGCCATCCTATTATTTCTATACCACAGTCACCTTTTTCTACTTCTAGTTTCTGTCCGTCACAACTTAATCCAATACTCCAATAGAATTCTTCTATATCTTGTAATAAATCTATAATAATAGTGGATTTGTAAAAAATATTATCAGGGAATAATAACTCAATATAATCCTCAATCTTTTCAAAAATTGTAGGCATTTGTTCTGCTAACTCATTACATATATTAATGAAAGTATATTTATCAAACTCATCCTTTTTAAAATTAAAGGATATATAATCATTTACTTCCATAAACCTAATAGCTATTAATCGAATAAACCAAATATATGCAACATCCTCAATCAATTGTTCAAATCCATTTTCTTTAATTTTACTAATCAAGTTGCTCCTTTGTTTTATTTCATATTTTTTAAAAGTTTTACTATCTTTTCCGCCCTTTACTTTAAAGCCGTCTTCTAAATATTCCATCTCTAATATATAATTCTTTGTAATGCCAAGATCATAGATTTTTGCAATAATGCCTTCAGTCAATTTATGTCTTGCCTTAAGAGCAAAATTTTTAATTGCTGTTTTATCCATCTATATTTCTCCTTATTACTTATATATTTTAATATATATTCCTTCAATACCATGGGGCAATCCTTTCTAATATAATAATTATAAAATTCTACAAACTTAGCTTAAATCCTTTTTTATCTTCGGTTATTGCCCGCAATATTGATAATGTGCTAAAATTAACTTAATCTATGCTAATATTGGAGGCGAAGTTATGGAGATATTCAAAATTGCATTAGATCTTGTAAATAGTCTTTCTCTAATGTTTGTTATAACATTTCTATTATCAAAAACTAATTCATTTAAAAACTTAGTTTTAAATAAACAAAATACTTTTTACAATAAAATATTTTTAACTATAATATTTGGACTTTTTGGTATTTTTGGCACCTACTATGGATTTCCTATAGATGGTGCTATTGCCAATTCTAGAGCAATAGGGGTTGTAGTAGCAGGATTATTGGGAGGCCCAGTTGTAGGTATTGGCTCTGGACTTATTGCAGGTATCCATAGATGGGCCATTGACATTGGAGGTTTTACAGCCTTTGCATGTATGTTATCTACCATTTGTGAAGGTATAATTGGAAGTATTGCATATAAGTACAAGAACAAAGTAAAAAGAAAGTGGTTACTAGGATTTTATATTACTGTAGTAGCAGAAATACTACAGATGAGCATTGTAGCCATTGTAGTTAAACCCTATGCTTCAGCCATTAAGCTAGTAGGAAAAATAGCTATCCCTATGACCTTAGTAAACTCTGTAGGGGTTGCATTGTTTATCATACTGTTGGAAAGTATTTATAAGGAACAACAAAGGGAAGCCGCAGCACAATCGGAATTAGCTCTAAAAATTGCAGACAAAACCCTACCAATATTAAGAAATGGTATTAACAGAGAAACTGCTTTAGCAACTTGCAATATAATATATTCAATAGCCAAGGTAGATGCAGTAGCAATTACGGAGGGATCCGAAATCCTTGCCCACGTTGGTATTGGCTCAGACCATCATTTACCTGGGGAAATGATAAAGACCTCTGCTACTAAAACAGTACTTGAAACTGAAAAATCTATTATTGTAGAGAATCATAACAAAATTGGATGCCAAAATAAATCCTGTAAACTTAAATCCGCTATTATTGTTCCTTTAGCTAAGAAAGATCGAGTTATAGGAGTATTAAAAATATATAAAACTAAAGAAAATGGGATTTCAGATGTAGATGTACAATTGGCGGAAGGATTAGCTAAACTTTTTTCAACTCAAATTGAACTTGCAGAGATAGATTATAATGCTAAGCTTTTATCTAAAGCCGAATTAAAAGCATTGCAAGCCCAAATTAATCCTCATTTTCTTTTTAATGCATTAAACACTATAGTATCTATGTGTAGAATAAATCCCGAAATTGCTAGAAAGTTATTAATAAATCTAGGCAACTTCCTAAGAGAAGGCTTTAAAGAAAACAACGATATAGTAGATATAGATAATGAAATAAAACATGTAGAAGCCTATTTAGAAATTGAACAGGCGAGGTTTGGAGATAAATTAAAAGTAGTCTATGATATAAATACTGATAACTTTCAAATTCCGCACCTAATACTACAACCATTAGTAGAAAATGCTGTGAAACACGGTATATACCCTAAAAAAGAAGGGGGAACAATTGCTATAGCTGTAAAGGATGGTGGGGATTGCTATAATATAAAAATTGAAGACAATGGTGTTGGATTTGACCGACCCTTTGAAAAACCAACTAATCATGGAATAGGAATAAACAATATAGATAAGAGGCTTAAATCTATATATGGAAGTGATTATGGGCTAAAAATTGAAAGTAAGAAAAGCTTAGGCACTAAAGTTTTAGTTAATATTCCAAAAAGGAGTGCTTAATATTGAATATAAGAGCTGTAATAATTGATGATGAATATCTATCAATTGAAGAATTAGCATTTTTATTATCTAAAATTCCTTATATAGATATTGTTGGAAAGGCTGATTGTGGTATTGAAGGATTAGACCTAGTAAAAAAATTAAGGCCTGATTTAGTTTTTGTTGATGTAAGGATGCCTGATATTGACGGAGTTCAACTTAGCAAAGAAATTAATAAACTAAATATTGAATGTAAAATCATTTTTACTACCGCCTATGACCAATATGCTATCGAAGCCTTTGATGTAGATGCCATTGACTATATATTAAAGCCCTACGAAGAAGAAAGGGTTTTAAAGGCGGTTTCTAAGGCAAGATATCTAATAGAAAACAATCATACAAATAATCATAAAGTATCGACAAACAATATTTCTCTCAATAAGCTTCCTGTACTAAAGAATGACAAGTTACTTTTAATAGATGTAGAGGACATTCTTCTAATATATACAGAGGATAGAAGTATATTTATAAAAACAGATAAAGAAATTTTTTCCTCTAGTAGTTCTCTACAAGAACTAGAAGAAAAACTTAGTGAAAAAGGTTTTTTTAGAACCCATAGAAGTTATTTAGTTAATCTTAATAAGATAAAGGAAATTTCACCATGGTTCAACGGCTCCTATGTAGCAATTGTAGAAGGACTTAATGAGGAAATACCAATAAGTAGAAATCAAGTAAAGCTATTTAAACAAATATTAGGAATTTAATACTAGCCTTTCGACACAAAAAACAGGTCTTTCAGATCTGTTTTTTGCTATTTGGTACTTTTTTTGACTTTTTGAGAATAAAGAATTATATGATAATTAATGGAAAATTAATAAATTAAGGAGGAGAAAAAATGACAACTTTTCTGATTGGACTAGCAATACTTATTATTGGCGGACTTATTTATGGAAAATACTGTGAGAGTGTTTTTGGTCCTGATGATAGACCTACACCAGCTGTTACTAAAGCCGACGGTATAGACTATGTAACAATGAAGACATGGAAAAACAGCTTAGTGGAATTATTAAACATAGCAGGTACTGGACCTATTCTAGGACCTATCCAAGGTATTTTATTTGGACCTATAGCATTTTTAACTATACCTCTTGGATGTGTTCTTGCCGGTTCTATGCATGATTATTTCTCTGGAATGATCTCTATGAGAAATGGTGGAGCTCAAATGCCTAAGATGGTAAATAAGTACTTAGGCGGTGGAGTTCATAAAGTATACAATATCATTATGTGGGTATTAATGCTTTTAGTTGGATCCGTTTTTGTTTATACACCTGGAGACTTAATAGTTACTGAGTTAATAGGTCAAGAAGCTGTTGCTTCAAATAATGTATTATGGATAGTATATGGTTGTATATTTGTTTATTATCTAATTGCAACCTTATTCCCAATAGATGCAATTATCGGTAAGGTGTATCCTGTGTTTGGTGGAATTCTTATACTATCAGCTGTTGGGGTTTTTGCAGGAATAATAATGGATGGCGGAGCGAATCTTACAAATTTGGCTTTAAATGCTAACATATTCTCGCAACATCCTTCTAAACTTCCATTTATGCCTATATTCTTTATAACAGTTGCCTGTGGTATAATGTCAGGATTCCACGCAAGTCAAGCAACACTACTTTCTAGAACTGTTAAGACTGAAAAAGAAGGAAAAATGACATTCTTTAACATGATGTTAGTAGAAGGATTTATCGCTATGGTATGGGCTGCAGGAGCTATGATATTATTTAATAGAGGAACAGCTCTTGATACAAATGCAACTCTAATGATAGGTCTTATTTCAAAAGAATTTCTAGGAAGTATAGGAGCAATCTTTGCAATTATCGGAGTTATAGTACTTCCTATAACATCAGGAGATACTGCATTTAGATCTCTAAGACTTATGATTGCAGAGCAATTCAATATAGATCAAAGTGATGCTAAAAAGAGAGTCGCTGTTACTGCTGTTATATTTGTACCAGCACTTCTAATATTAGTATATGCTAAATTAAATCCATCTGGATTTAACATACTATGGAGATACTTTGCTTGGACAAACCAAACAGTTGGAATATTTGCACTGGCAATGATTACAGTTTACCTATCTATTCATAAGAGAAACTATTGGATATCATTAATACCAGGTATGTTATATACATTTGTTATATCTAGTTATATCTTCCATGCTCCTATAGGATTTGGTTTAGAAGGCAGAATTGGTTCTATGTTTGGACTTAGTCCAGATAGTTATATGATTTCTTATGTATTAGGTGCAATTTGTGTAATACTTTATACAGTTGGTATTTTTAAAAGAGCTTCCAATAAGGAAGAACAAATTTTACAAAATGCATTAGATTAAAATAGTATATAATTTAAACAGGATTACTTTTGAAAGTAATCCTGTTTTTTTGTATGAGTACAGCAATAAATGCTTAAAGGGACTATTCTTGATATTAGTGATAGTCCTTTCAATATTTAGTGAAAGTTTGTATTTGCTTTTACTTTCTATTTTGCTTCAACCTTGTCTTGTTTTAAAATATCTCTTATTTCTTCTAATAAAAGTTCTTCCTTTGATGGTTTCGGTGATGCTTGTGGTGCAACTTCTTCCTTTTTCTTAAAGGAACTAATAGCTTTTATAAACATAAATATTGAAAAAGCGATAACTAGAAAATCAAAGGTAGTTTGAATAAATTGTCCATATTTAATTATTATTGCTTCTCTACCTTCTATAGGAATAGCATATTCAAGAGCAGTAAAATTAACTCCTCCAATTATAAGTCCTAGAATAGGCATAATAATATCGTTTACTAAGGAAGTTACAATTTTGCCAAAAGCTCCCCCAATAATAACCCCAACTGCTAAATCTAAAACATTACCTTTTAGTGCAAATTTTTTAAACTCATTTAACATGAAAATCCCCTCTTTATAATAATTTTATTTGTTTTATCCTCTTATTAAATCTTTTATTCGTTTCTGTATATATTTTAAATCATAAGATATAAAATCTTTTTTTCCATTCACAATTATCGCTTCATCATCTATTCTATATTTTATAGTGAAATATCTCTTTTCTGCCTCTTCATTTATTTTATCACCATAATTATCATACTTTTCATATTTCCACTGTCTTCCCTCTTGATAAATAATAAAATTCAACTTACCTTCTTCTAAGTCTTGTTGTATTTCTTCCACTAATTCCTGTAATCTCATTTAAAAACCTCCTGATAATATCAGTTTATCTTTTACATAATTAAGATAATAAACTTTTGTGTTCCATATGTCAATAGGTTGAAATATAAATCATTATATATCATACGTTCTGATAATAATTTAAAGTATACTACTCATTAATTTGGATAAGATAATATAGTTATTGTTTTAAATTAGTACCTTGCATTAATAGGAGAAAAGAAAAAACTCACTAATGATTTAGTGAATTTTTTCTTTCTATTATCTTTATTCTTATATATTACGAATCTTAAAACCATTCTTTTATTAGAACTCTATAAAAAAACTACAAGTCTAAATTTTCAATAATATAATCAATAACCTAACTCCTTATTAACAATGATTACATGAATCCTTCCTTTAGCACTCTGTCTCTTAATTACTGTATATTCATTACAGATTCTACCCTCGATTTTGCAATCCATGCAATGCCCTACCTTTGTACAAGGATTATTTTTGTGAAGCCTTATATTATTAGCAGGGGCTGCTGTCTCCTCAACTCTTGAAATAGCCTGCTCTATATTTTTTACTAACTTATTGATTCCTACTACTACTATAACTTGATCTGGTCCATATAGCATGGCCGCTACTCTGTTCCCATTTCCATCTACATTATAAAGTTCGCCATTTTCAGTAATAGCATTACTGCTTGTTAAATATGTATTAGCAAAAAAACTCTGTCTAAAAATTTCCTTCATATCTGTAGGAGTTATACCTTCTTTATATCTATCTAAAAGTTTATAATTGCCCTTCCTAAGAAGATCAATAGCACCTATTTCAAAAAGTGTCATAGAACCTCCGATTCCTACTAAGCTTCCTTCTTCTACTAACTCTTTAATTTTTTCCAAAGCTTCCTTTCCTGTTTCTACATAATATCCACTCATATTGTTCTTTTCTAATTTTTTTATGGTTCTTTGTACTCTAGCATCTACAATAAATTTAGCGTTTGAATCCATTGTTTTTCACTCTCCATTTTTATACTATTGTACCATATAAAAATTATAATCTCAAAATTGAACTACAATCATATAATTTTTAGTAAATATAATAAAACAATAAAAAACACCAGCTCTTAAGCTAGTGTAATTAATATTTAAAGTGAGCAAATCTATAAGCCGAGTTCTGTATTAATAAAAACGGCTATTTTTCAATACTTTGCTGCATCTTAATGTATTGAAAAATACAGGTTTACGAACATAGTAGTATTTTATCAAAACTAAGCATATTTTTATAAAATTTGTGGACCGGTGGCAAAATGGTGGCAGAAAGTTTATCTAAAAAATATTATCTAGAGCAGGAGAATCGTTTCTCCTGCTTTATTAATTTCTATAGTAATCTTTCCTATAGTTCCCTACAACTTTTGGATGGGTAGCAAGTGGTTGACACATTATAAATATTATCGATAAAGCATACAGCTATTATAGAAAAATATTATTATAAATCCAATAATCGACAGTATATTATATGTTATAATTGTTATGTTCAAAAATATTGTCAAATATAGGGAGGAAAAAATGATAAAAATGAATTTGAAAAGATTAGCATTATTATTAACAATTGTTATGGCCTTATTTTTAATTACAGGTTGTAGTGGTGAGAAAGGCACAACTGACATTCCTATAAATAATGACGAAAATATAACATCTGAAGAATTTGACCCAAATACAGATTTTGATAAGATACTTGAAGAAGCTAAGGGATCTACTGTTAACTTTTATGGTTGGGGTGGAGACGAAGATAGAAATAGATGGTTAAACCAAACTGTTGCTCCTGTACTAAAAGAAAAATATGATATTACCTTAGAAGTTGTTGGAATGGATATCGACAATATATTAGCTAAGTTAGCAGGTGAAAAGCAAGCTGGTTTAAAAGAGGGAACCATTGATATGATATGGATAAATGGAGAGAATTTCTATTCTGCTAAAGAAAATGATTTATTATTTGGATCTTTTGCAGAACAGTTACCTAATTTTGAGAAATACATAGATGGTGATGATGTAGAAGTTAAATATGACTTTGGATTTCCAATAGAAGGTTATGAAGCACCATATGGTAAAGCACAAATGGTATTTATTAATGATAGTGCTATTACTGAAGAAACACCAAGAAATGCAGAAGAATTCATGGAATATGCTAAAAAGTATGAAGGCAGAATAACTTATCCTGCATTACCTGATTTTACAGGAAGTGCTTTTGTAAGAACATTAATCTACGATATAGTTGGACATGAACAATTCTTAGACATGGAAGCAAATAAAGAAGTAGTTAAAGAAGCAATAGAGCCTGCCTTAGAATATTTAAGGGAGCTGAATAAATATCTATGGAACCAAGGAAAAACCTTCCCTGCAACTTCAGGAGAAGTTGATAATATGTTTGAAGATGGTGAATTGGTAATGACTATGAGTTATGGCTCATACTCAGCAGCTGTAGGTATTGAAAAAGGCATATATAACGATACTGTACAAACTTTCTTATTTGACAAAGGTACAGTAGGAAATACGAATTATATAGCTATAGCTAATAACTCACCTAATAAGGCTGCAGCTATGGTAGCAATTAACGAAATTATTTCAGCTGAGATACAAGCTACTCAATTTAAAGAGTTAAGATCATTACCAGTAGTTTCTTATGACAAATTAACTGATGAAGAAAAAGCTAGATTTGACAATATTGATATAGGAAAGGGAGCTTTACCACAGGATGAACTTCTTAGTAAGCGTTTACCAGAAATGCCAGCTAACATCGTTCCTATAATAGAACAACTTTGGTTAGAAGAAGTGGTTGGTAAATAACAGTAGTAGTTTTTTAAAATTATTAGGAGTGAAAAATTATGAATAAAAAAACACCCTATATACTTATAATGCCCATAGTATTATTGGGTGTTCTTTTTATATTTGGCGTTGCAAATGGAATAATTCAAAGCTTTGGGTACATTCCAGCTTTTAATCTTACAAATATAACTTTAGATTATTATATTGAAATGCTTAATAGTCCTATCTTCCTTGATTCCTTAAAGGTAAGTTTACAAATATCTATTATATCCTCTGTATTATCAGTGATTTTAGGTATCATGCTTACAGTTGCATTAGTATATACAGGACATACTGAGGGTAAAGTACTTCAAGTAATCAAACTAGCTATACTTATACCTCATACTATAGTAGCGTTATTTTCAATAAGTATACTCTCTCAAAATGGTTTGCTTGCTAGGTTTTTTTATAAGTTAGGATTAATAAATGCACAAAGAGATTTTCCATTGCTATTATATACAAAAAATAACCTTGGTATTATCTTAGGCTATATGTGGAAAGAAGTACCCTTTGTTGCATACTTTAGCTTAGCTCTAATGTCTAGTGTAAATAAGACTTTGGGAGAAGCTTCTGAAAACTTAGGTGCATCTAAATTAAAGACTTTCTTTTATATAACTCTACCTCTAAGTATGCCTGCTATAAGAAAAGCTTTCTTGATTATTTTAATGTTTTCCTTTGGCGCTTATGATTTACCATTTTTATTGGGAGCAACTGTTCCAAAGGCATTACCTGTACAAGCTCATATTGAATATATCCATCCTGATTTACGCCATAGACCTTATGCTATGGCTATGAATGGATTAATACTAATAATAACCTGGACAATGGCGGGACTATATTATTTAGCAACTAAAAAGAACAAAATTAAAGGTGATATTCATGAAAGATATTAATTCAAATAAACTATTGAAGCTTTTCTTATATCTTGTTTTATTTACAATACTAGCACCTATGGTAATACTTCTTTTTTGGACTTTTACTAGTAGATGGCCTTGGCCAAATTTGCTGCCAGAAACTTATTCATTTAGGGCTATTAAGGAGATATTTGCACCTCATACAAAAGTCTTTCAAACTCTATTTTCAAGTATATTATTATCATTATCTGTAGCAATTTTATCAGCTATTGTAGGTACAATGACTGCTAGAGCATTAACTTTATACGATTTTGTAGGAAAAAGTCTAATAGATTTTTTGAGCATTGCACCAATTCTAGTGCCTGGAACTGTATTTGCTATGGGCATACATGTAGTATTTATAAAGATGTCACTCTCTGATACAGTATTAGGAGTTATAATAGTTCATTTGATATATACTCTGCCTTATTCTATAAATATAATGAGAGATTTAACAGAATCTATAGGAGAACAAATGAAGCTGCAAGCTTATGTATTAGGAGCGTCTCCTTTGAAATCATTTATATATATTACATTACCACTACTTACACCAGGAATAATGGCAAGTATTAGCATGGCTTATATCGCCTCATTTAGCCAGTATTTCTTAACTTTATTAATAGGTGGAGGAAGAGTTAAAACAATCAGTGTACTTATGGTGCCATTTATAGCAAAAGGAGACCGTTCCCTAGGTTCTGCCTATGCCCTAGTATTTGTAATATCTACACTTTCAGTTTTTGTAATAATAGATAGAATTATAAAAAGATTACCATATCAAAATAAGGGAGGGGGAATATAATTGGAATTAGAACTAAAAAATATATCTGTCACATTATCTAATAAAAAAATACTAAAATCTATAAATTTAAAAGTTGAAAATGGGGAATTTATCTCACTTTTAGGTGCTTCAGGATGTGGAAAAAGCACTATGTTAAAAACAATAGCAGGAATAATAAAGCAAAGTGAAGGCTCAATATTATTAGGTGGAAACATAGCAGATAAAATACCAGCTTACAGAAGAAGGACAGTTATTGTTTTTCAAGATTTTAGATTATTTCCACATATGACAGTTTTAGAAAATATAAGCTTTCCCCTAAAAATGCTTTGTATTCATAAAAGTCAACGTAGAAAAGAAGCAATAGAATTGCTTAAGAAAGTTAAATTAGAAGGTTATGAAGATAGACATGTTAATAAAATGTCTGGTGGACAAATGCAACGAGTTGCTCTAGCCCGTGCACTTGCCGCAAAACCGATCGTATTGCTTTTAGACGAACCTTTCTCTAGTCTTGATATTAATTTGAGAAAAGATATGAGAGAGTTAGTTTTAAAGCTACAAAGAGAATATAAGATAACCACCATACTTGTAACTCACGACCAAGAAGAAGCCCTTACTATGTCTGATAGAATAGCTTTTATGCATAATGGTCATATAGAGCAATATGATACACCAGAGAATATATTTAAAAATCCTGTAAATACCATAGTAGCTGATTATTTTTTAGAAGGAGCATATATTCATGGAGAAATAATAAATAATAAATTTATTAGCGATTTATTTAACTTCAATATAAATAAAGAAAATGGAAAGTACAAATGCCTTATAAGACCATTAGCAGTAAAAGTAAATAAAGATGATAATAGTAATTTCGAAGTAATAGAGAAAGTATATCAAGGTGATAATTATTTACTTAAGCTAAATAATACTAGTAGCAATTTAGGATTAGAAAGTATTGTCCCAGACTCTGTGGATATTGTAGAGGGGGATAGGGTTAATATAGAATTAGAAAAAGATAAGCTTATTTTCATACGTGAATAATAGGCTTATCTTTAAGTTTTAAATTAGTGTTTTTCTCCAAAAATCTTATATTGTTCATATACATGTTCTATGTATTCATCTATATCTCTTATTTTTGGTATAATAACTTTCCTCATCTTTCCTTTTCCAAGTAGCAAGCCTTTTTTCATACCTTCCTCATCTGGAGCAATATCTATAGTGTTTTCTATAAATAAATGTGGATTTAAAAGGGCTGCTGCGGCTAATATATCCCAAATATATATTCCTTTATTTTCAAAGACTTTTTGCTCTCTATCAAACCAATATTGACTCTCAGCAAAGAGCCATCTTTCAAAATCATTTCCCTCTTTTAGTTTATTAAATCTTTCTCTAGTAAAAAATCCGTCTAAACAAGTATTTCCTGTAGCTATAATAATATTTTTTCCATATTCTAATACATTTAGGGCTGCTTTATAATTACAAGAAAAATTTAATTCATTTAAAATTTTATTGTTTATTATTAATGGTTCAGTTATCCCACCCATTAATGAAATATCTTTTATTTTTTCATAAAAATTATTATCTATCTGCCAAGCATGGTATAAATTCGTTAAAGAGCCTGTTGCCAGTATAGATAATTCTCCATTATACTTATCTGCCATCTCTACTAGAAATTTTGCAGCTTCATTATCTTTATAAGAATCCTCTGAACCTTTATAAACTGGAATTTGTGAATATCCAATATTTTTCATAAAAGAAATTGTGTTTGGATATACAATATCCACTTTATTGTTTCCAAATGTTGTATTTATCCCTAAGACTTCTGTGTCCTCTTGAGCTAAAGTATATATGATTGCAAGACCGTCATCTATATCACAACCATCTATGGAAAAAGTATTATCACAATCTATTATTATTTTTCTAGCCATAGTATCACTCACTTTCCTATTTGTATAGATCTGCAATTACTTCAATATCTTCTCCTTTTCTATACATATATTGTAGTCTTTGCATTCTTGCCATTGTCATAAGTCTACCTTTTTTTACAAATCGTCTTTCTGAGGTTTCAATTGTTGTTTTTGCTAGAGCTATTTTCTCCCCATCAGCTTTTATATCCATTGACAATTGGTAGTCTTCCATAAGGGGTATCTGTGCAAATCCTCCCAATTCATAGAAATAACTTCTATCTATAAATATTCCTTGATCGCCAAAGGCTATATTTCTTAGTCTAACTCTTAGATTGGACATAAAACCACATAATTTCATAAGAATACTTCTACTATTAAATCTTAATTTAAAACAACCAACTTTATGTCCTTGGCTAATTATTCTGTGGATTTGGTTTAGAGCATCACTAGGCAAAAAACTATCGGCATGTAAAAATAAAAGTATATCCCCCTTTGCGAGTGTTGCTCCATAGTTCATTTGATGAGATCGACCTTTTTTGGGAGAGTAGACAATTCTATGTTTTTCTTCAATTATTCTATTAGTTCCATCATTACTTCCACCATCTACAAATATAATTTCGCAATGATCTTTAAACTGCTTTAAATTATCTATTAATTTATTTATTGTAAGGGCTTCATTATATACTGGAACAATAATTGAAATTTTCTTGTCTAATTTAATATTCATTTAAATACTCTTCCTTTATCATGTCTAAAAACCCACTAGACAAATAAGATTTAATTTTCTGATAGGTATAGTCATTTGATATAAGCTTGTCTGGATCTTGATACTCTACATAGGCCATAGCACACCAAGTTATGCCTCTTAGACAATTCATAGATAGATAATTCTTTACAGAATCCCAAAGTTCTCTTTCATCTTTGTATTGATTAGAATTTTTACAATACTCCTTTATAAAAAAATAGATTTCTTCTCTAGATAAAATAATATCTGTTTTCCAAAATGTTGTTGTAGGTGTTAAAAAATGTCCTAAATCCTGTGCTGGATATCCATATAACGGCTTTTCCCAGTCTACTATGTAATTGTTTTTATTTTCTCCATTTATAAGGAAATTTCCTGAGTTTAACTCTGTATTTATTATAGTTCTATTTCCTATATCTATAGTCTTTATATTTTTTCCCTTTTCTAGTAAGTATTCTATATTATCTTTAGTATTTATATCCATATATTTTGATAGTTTATATTTATCAAACATCTTCAAACATTCTTCATAGATGGCTTCTATTGGATTTTCTGGTTTTAGTAGATTATTAGTTTTTGATATAGATTCATTGTGAATATCTGCTAAAGCCTCTGCTGCAAATTTTAAATCTTTTTTATAGTCCAAATGCTTTCCTGGAAGATACTCCATAACTAAAAAACCATAAGGTATTAGTTCTTTTCTATCATCACAATAAATGGGCCTCGGAGTTCTATTAGTTTTATTTAGTAATTCTAAAGCTTCATACTCATATCTAATTTGGTTATTTAGATCCATCTGACTATCTGTTGCTATTCTAAGTACTAATTTTTTATTATAAGTTTTTGAATTAAAAATATAGTTAATATTATATTCTCCCTGACCTAAAATAGAAAATGCTTCCTTATCTTCTATACCAAATCTTTCTAGAAAATCCTTGTCTTTTCTTAAGTTATCTAAACTAATTCTATTCATTCTTATCACACTTTCCCATAACTTCCTTAACTAGCTTTCTTGTATTGTCGCAAGAAATACTCTCGTCTTCTTTTAATATTTTATGCAACCTTAAAAAATCGCCCTTATCATCTATATCTAATTGAATATTTCCTTTTCCATAAGATCTTCCAGTACTTTTTATTTTATCTATAGTCTCTTCAAACACTGAGCTTGTACTATATCTTATATTGAATATGTCTGGATTTTCTTCCTTCATTCCAATTAAATAATATCCGCCATCATAGGTTGGAGAAATAACGATATCTTTTGTTTCCAATATACTAAAAGCTATTTCTATATCTTTTTTATTTAATAAAGGAAGATCACTCCCGATAAGTGCTACATTTCTGTATTCTTTTAAAGAAAATAATATAGCATTGTGCATCTTTTCTCCTAAATCTTTTCCTTCTTGTTTCAAGAAATATATGCCTTTATGTGTAATGCTTTTTAAAACTTCCAAATCTCCATGTTCTGAATAATTGATTATTATATCTATTCCCATACTTCTTATATTATTATATATATCCTTTATAAAAGCTGTCTGAAGCTTTACACATAATTCCTTGCTTAAAAAAGGTTCCAATCTTGTTTTGTTTTTACCTAAGGTAGGTATTCGTGTAAAAAAAATAATTACTTTATCTTTCATTGCCTTTTTCCTTAACTTTATTAGCCTCTCTTGAATGATATATACTTCTTATTAAGACAATAAATATTGATAATGCAAATAATATAAGAAGTCCAGTTACTAATAATTGTGCTCCCCCCGTTAGCATGCCTCCAACATATGAATAAACTATAGTGGCTGGCAATTGTCCTATACCAGTTGCTATAAAAAACGGTATGAAAGCCATAGATGTGAGACCTGCTGCATAACTTACAATATCAAAAGACATAAAAGGAAGGAGTCTTGCTATTAATATGGAATGTTTTCCGTATTTTTCAAAGAAGCTATCAATACTTTCTAATCCTGCCTTACTAGTTAATTTCTCTACCATATCCCTACCTAAAATACGGGATATATAGAAACATAATAAAGCTCCTAACATTGCACTTGACCAAGATAATATAGCCCCTTGCCACCATCCAAACAAATTTGCATTGGCAAATGTAATTAAAAATGCTGGTAAGGGTGCCACTACTGATTGGAAAACCATTAACGCTGCCGAAACTAGCATTGCATAGGCCCCATATTCATCAATAAAATCCCTGACTACTTCAAAATCTCCACTTGCAAACATTGCAGATATATTATTCACTAATCCCTTTATACTAGGGTTAAAAAAATACAATAAAATAGATATTAAAATTATACCTATAAGAATTATTTTTGACTTATGTTTTAATAATTTCTCTTTCATAGTTCACCCCAACTAAAAAGTATTTTTTCTTGTTACTTGATAAATGGCTATTCACTTAAATTTCTTCAAATGAATAGCCATTTATATATCAATTACTCTAAAAGTCCTTTATAAGCGTCTCCGCCTTCTTCCCAAGCTTTCATACCGCCTTCTACTGTGTAGATTTGATCTTTTGATATTCCCATCTCTATCATTAAATCTGTTGCTTTTTGTGCATATGATTTACCAGAATAACAAACTAAGGCATATTTATCTTCAGCATTACCAACTTCACTTCCTGTTACTTCTTGAAGTGTCTTTTTTAAATTCGCTATTCCTGTTGCATCATCTCCACCTTTATTAGCAGCGTCTTGATCTGCCGTATAAGCACCAACGATATGACTTGCGTTATAATCCTCTACTTTTCTTACATCTAGAATAATATACTCATCTGCTCCTGATTCTATGGATGTTTTTAAATCTTCTACTCCTATGTATTGCATTTGATTTTGATTTGTCGCTTCCTTTTCTGCTTGTCCACATGCTACCAATAATAATGATAATATTAGTAGAATAGGAATTAATTTTAGTGATTTGTTTTTCATTGTATTCATCCCCCATAAAGTATTTTCTTACCGTATACATTTTATAATAAAGCATATCTGATGACAAATAGATATTATTTATATATTTTATCCCTCATATTGAGATTTTTAATAATCCTAGATATATATTTTCAAAATTCATAAAACATAATGCCTAATTATAACTAAATTTTATTATTATCGAAAGCTTCTCCTCTTTCTGATATTCCAATTATTTTATTTAAAATACCCTTTTGTTTAATAATATAAGAACATCCTATTAGTACAAATAACACCAACACTGCCTTTAAAAGCTGCACTAAATTTGAGTTTCCTACTTGATTTCCTATATTTATATAGACCATAACTCCTGGTATTATACCTAAAGCAGTTGCACCTATATAATCGACATATGGAATTTTTGTAAGTCCAGCTCCATAGCTAATAACATCAAAGGGAACTAATGGAATTAACCTTAGTACTAATACAGAAATAAAGCCTCTCTTTTCAACTGCATTAATAACTTTAATTTTATTGTGTTTTAAAAACTTCTCTAATATACTTTGGCCTAAAAATCTCGAAACAAAAAATGCAAGAGTTGCAGCAAAAATTGCTCCTATTATAGTATAAAGTGTTCCGTAAAAGAATCCAAAAATCATTCCTCCTGATATAGCTAAAACAGAATCAGGAAATAAGGTTAATGCTGATAGTGTAAACATAATTGTATATACTAAGGGAGCTAATTTTCCATATGATAACACATAGCTTTTCACATCTTTTACAGTAGCATTTTCAAATATTCCTCTACTATTTAGAAAGTAAGCTATCATAATTATAGCTATTATAAGTATTACTTTAAAACTATTCTTTAATTTGGGCTTAATCATATATACCTCCTGTAATCAGTGTCTATAACTATTATAAGATGATACATATATTAAAAACAAATTCATATACTCTATGGATCAAATCCTAAGTATTGATTTTCCCTATAGTTAATTTTAAATCAAGCAAATTATAAATTAAAGCCTAATACTTTTTTAATAATATAATGGCGAGATGAAAAAATAGCTAGCTACAAATATTTATATAAGAAACAATCACTTATTTTTTAAAATAATAATAGCCTAATTTACTATTATATATTTCTATTTGACTACCTATAAATAATCATATAATATGATATCTGCAGTTAAAACTAAGATTGAAATACTAATATTTAGGGAGGATATTCTATGAAAGGAAAATTACTTAGTATATTTCTTTGGATTGCAATGATTTCTATATTTATAACAGGTTGTACTTCTAATTCTGTTTCTGATTCTAAACCAGAAGAAGTTATTCCAACTGAGAAAACTTCTGTGGAACCTGTAGAAAAAACAAAGGTTTTTGTTCCTGCAGATTGGGTAAAAAGTGTAATCGATGGAAATCACCCAGAATCAGAAAATTACGTAATAATTGAAGCATCTTGGGGAGATGTTAAGGATAACAAAGACTACTTAGCAGCTCATATACCAGGAGCTGTACATTTAAACACAGATGATATTGAAGAACCAACTTATTGGAATATAAGAACAGGAGAAGAAATAAAGAAGGTTATGGCCGATTATGGTGTAACAAAAGATACAACTGTTATTGTTTATGGCCCTGACTCAGGTGCTGCAAGAACTGCATTTGTATTTCTTTGGGCTGGTGTTGAAAATGTAAAACTAATCGACGGTGGACTTGATGCCTGGACAAATGCTGGATATGCAACTAATGAAGGTATAGAAAATCCAACAGTAACTATAGAAGATTTCGGTGTAACAATACCAGCACATCCTGAGTACGTTTTATCTATGCCTGAAGATGTAAAGGCTGAAATGAATAAAAATGATAAGTTCAGATTAGTTAGTATAAGAAGTTTAGAAGAATTTGAAGGTAAAACAAGTGGCTACAGTTATATAGAAAGAGCAGGCGAGCCACAAGGGGCTGTATGGGGTTATGATGAACCTGACTATCTTAATGAAGATAAAACCTTTATTGATTTTAATGAAGCTGTAGCAATGTGGAATGAACAAGGAGTTACGAAAGATAATGAAATTGCATTTTACTGCGGTACTGGCTGGAGAGCATCTATTCCATGGTTAATGGCCTATGAAAATGGTTGGAAAAATGTAAAATTATATGACGGTGGTTGGTTTACATGGCAGATGGATCCTAATAATCCGGTACAAGCTATTACTCCTGAAGAAGCAACAGCACAGTATAAATAAGTTAATAAAAAATGTCTGATCGCTATAAGGCCTTCAGACATTTTTTTATATATAATTTTATTGATTAAAGTAAACCTAAATCATTAGTCTATTATTTTAATTATTTCCTTTGAAATATACAATACTTTTTATACTTTGTATTAGTGAAATAATTCCTAATGCTATACTAATAAAATAATACGAAAGACAACTTTCGCTTGAATAAAATAAAGTAAAACTTATAAATATAGCCGTTGTTATTACTTCCATTAATACCATATACAAAGCTTTTTTATTAGCAGTATAATTATGCTTTCTTATTAGTCCATATAAAATAATAACAGAGAATACTAATAAAATCCCTATAGAAATATTTCGTATTGTTTGAATAGGATATTGCATCTCCCATTTTTGATTTGTATATATCAAATGTCTCATCATTCCCATTCTTTTTGTAGAGAACATTTGTATGCCATATGCTGCAATCAGAGATAGAACTTGTAGCATTCTTAACATCCAGTAAAAAAACTTATTCATACCATCTACCCCTTGCTTATTTTTTCATTATTAATAAAATATAATGCCTAATTATAACTCCTAGATTTTGGCTTAATGATTAATTAAAGCCTAATTAAATCATAGATTTTCTATTTACTTTTATTTAGCTCCTTTTTACTTTTATAACGATTAACCCAACTATTCATAGGTGTTTTGCCTACTCCAGGCATGTCAGATTTAGAATTCCAAGGACCTTTAAACATTAAATCTAATATATGAATACTCTTTTTGCCACCTCTAACCATAGATTCTCTACAAGCACCACAATAAGTAACAACATAATCTGATTCTACTTCATTTGCTCTTTCTTTCATTATTTGTTTTGTAAGTTCTGGATTAGCAGGCCCTACCATACCACCCTGTCCACAGCACCTAATTATTTTCTCTGATTGGTCGTCTTCTTGAATCTTATAACCTAGATCTTTTATAATACTTCGAGCTCCCTTTTGAATATCTCCATTACGCCTTGTAGCACAGGAATCATGTATTCCAAATACTAGATCACTATTTGCTCCAATATTAATTTTTTCTTCTGGTATACCTATTTCAGGAATAACAGTCCAAAGAGATTTAATTTTAATGTTTGGGCTTTCCTTAGCAATTGTAGTGTAACAAGATTGACAAGCTGTTATTACTTCTGTCACTCCAAGTCTTTTAAATTCATCTTCTAACTCTCCATATCTTTCTTTAAAAGCATCTTCTTGTCCTATTGCTCTAGTCGGCTTACCACAGCACTTAAGAACAACACCTGTACCTGGAAGTTTTTTTTGTAGATATCTTAAAGTTTTACTAACGAGTTTTGGACTATAAGATGATAAACTGCACCCTGGCATAAATACTCTCACAGTTTCTTTATTTTTATCTGACGCTGTAGTTGTAAATACCTTGGAAAAACTTAAGGATTGATGACTCTCAACAGCTCTATGTCCTTTTATTGGAGATTTTCCCTTATTTGCTTTTACTAGTTCTACTCTAATGTCTTTAAATAACTCTTCAAGTTTTAAGTTCTTAGGACAAACCTCTTCACATACACCACATTGATTGCAAGAATAAGGAACAAGTGGATCTATCACCTGTTTATCATTTAAACCATTAAATAGATTCTTAGGATCTGTACAAAAGCTGTCTAACATTTTGCACTCTCTTACACATTTGCTGCATCCTACACAGTCCTTTTTAAAGTCTTCTATTTTTTTTATAAGTTCTTCTGAGAAAATTCCATCTTTTATATTAATCACCTACTTCTCAATTTTTCAAAGGTTATTTATCTATTTTACTTTATCAAACTTTTAGAATGGTATCAATATATTCAGGTTAATTATTCATTTGTTAAATTCTAATTATCATAAACAATAAAACAGTTATGCCACCCAGTTGTAAAAATGGGCAGCATAATGGTGTTTTTAGAGCTTATTTTCCATTTGTTTATATAAAAACTTGTTTTACATAATAAAAAAATCTCCATAAGTTTATGTATATATCATAACTACACTATGGAGATTTTTAAATTATATTATTTACTTATTCAGGATTTATTTCTACTACAACACCATCAGCATGGCTACCTTTCATAGAAATCAGTGTTAATCTCATGTTTTCTTTATAAAGAACTTTCAGATTTTGAAAAGCCATGTGAGTCTATTATTTTTCAACTTCATAACCAGCTTCTTGCCAAGCAACTATTCCTCCAGGAACTCTATAAACATTAGTAAATCCCTGTTCCATAGCTATAACTGCTCCCACATGGCTTCTAGCACAACCAACAAACCCACAGTATACAACAATAGGAGTATCTTTATTTTCACCTAATAAACTGATAAATGCTTGCTTTTGTTCATCTGTAGCATCTGCTAATGTTGTTTTAGGTAACTCTGCGTTTAATGCTCCAAGAATACGACCTTTTTGGAAGCTGTCTGCTGGCATAGTATCAATAATAATCATTTCTTTACCTTCTACTACCCATTTATTAAGGTCTTCAGTAGAAGGTAATTGATATCCGCCATCGCTAGTATCCTTCATAAATTTTATTGTAGCTTTTTCTATTGCTACTTCACTACCATTAGTTGCTGTTCCTACTTTTCCTGCAACAGAGGTTGCTATGCTTGAACATCCAACTAATGCTGCCATTAATAGTACTATTACTAATATTAATCCTAACCTTTGTTTTTTCATTTTTTACCCCCTAATATTAATAAATTCTACTAATTAATTGAATGATACTTATTTAACAAAGTCTAATCGAAAATACAAATGTTAAATTATGTAATTATTTAAAAAATTTATAACGAATTGATAATAGCTCTTCCTCCATGTCCTTAAACCTTCATATAAGAAATCTTCCTACTTGGTATTATTTATTTTATATAAAAAAGGTATTGAAAAATACAGGTTTAAAAACATAGTAGTATTTTTTCAAAACTAAGCATATTTTTATAAAACTTGTGGACCGGTGGCAAAAAACAAAAAAATCCCAACAAGAATGTTGGAATTTCAATATGTGACTAAGTCTATAAGCCGAGTTCTGTGTTAGACGATCATCTATCTAGGCCGGCTGTTACCAGACGGCTCAAGCAACCTACCACGGAACACGACGGGTCGCCGCTTTTTTGTTCCTACTTGGTCTTGCTCCAGGCGGGGTTTACATAGCAGACTAGTCACCTAGCCTCTGGTGAGCTCTTACCTCACCTTTCCAGCCTTACCAGACAGCTACAAGCTGTTCTCACCACAAGCTCAATATTTCTACTGAACAATGGTTCTGGCGGTATCTCTCTGTTGCACTTTCCTTGGGGTCGCCCCCACTGGGTGTTACCCAGCGCCTTACCCTATGGAGCTCGGACTTTCCTCGTTCACAGCATAGCTGTGTCCGCGATCATCTGACTTACTCACAATATTATTTTTTCAAAGTAGATTTTAATCATAGCACTATTTAGTCAAAATGTCAAAATGTAAAAAATGGTATCTATTTATTGTCCATAGCTTCGTTAGCTAATTGGTCTGCCCTTTTATTTAACTCTCTACGTATATGTATAATTTCAAAGCTCTTAAATTTTTTAATTAGTGGCATAACCATATTATACATTGGGATCATTCGTTCGTTTTTAACTTTATATTCTCCTTTAATTTGCTTTACTACTAGTTCGCTATCTAAATAGCATGTTAATTTTTCAATACCAAGGTCTAGAGCTGCTTCTAGTCCACGACTAAGAGCCTTATATTCTGCAACATTATTGGTTTGCTCTCCAACATATTGGCTAATTTCTCTTATTACATTTCCGTCTTTATCTTCTATAAGTATACCTATTCCTGCTATTCCTGGGTTACCCCTAGATCCTCCATCAGTATAAATTATCGCTTCTTTTAAGTCCATCAAATCACCCTTTTCAATATATTTTTAGTTTTATTATTATATGTATAATTAAAGTGTTTGAAAAGGATTAATGTCTATACTGGATGCTATAATATTTACATTCAATCCTCTTTTTCTTACTTCATCAGATAAATAGTCGGCTAAAAAGTTAGCAAAAAATTTTTCGCTATGGTAATGTTCAATATCAATTACATTTATTCCCTGGGAAATTGCATCTTGAGCATCGTGATACTTTACATCTCCAGTAATTACACATTGACAGCCTTTATAGATGGCCGACTGTATAAGATCCGCACCACTTCCATTAATTACAGCTACATTTTCAATAGTAGCTTCTAAATCTCCTGCTACTCTAATATATTTAATATTAATTTGTTCTTTAATTTCTGTTACCAGCTCAGCTAGTGTTTTAGGATTATTTAACCTTCCAACTCTTCCAATTCCACTGGATGATTCTTCATTTTCTATAGGATAAATATTATCTCCTACTTCTTCTAAAATCTTTGTATCTTTTATATTTAATCTATCTGCAATATAATCGTTTAATCCTCCAGATGCCGCATCTATATTAGTATGGGCAGCATAAATACTAATATTGTTTTGAATAGCCTTATAAATAAGCTTTCCCTTCATATCTTCCTTTGTAATATTTTTTAATGGAGAGAAAATCATTGGATGGTGAGTAACAATCATATTAACATTATTTTTAATAGCTTCGTCTAAAATATCTTCCGTTATTTCTAGTGCTGTCAAAACAACAGTTACACTATCTTCTTTACTGCCTAATTGTAAACCTACATTATCCCATTTATATGCGTAGCTTAAAGGGGCTAAATTCTCGATAATCTGAGTTATATCGCCTACTTTTATAGACACTCAAGCACCTCCTCTAGTTTTTTTAGTTTAACATTCATCTCTTTTAATTTTTCAACCGAAGGCTCAGAAGCATTATTGGATATGTTTTCTATAACCATTTTTGTTGCCCTTATTTTCCCATTAATATACTCAATAGCTAATGGTTTTGGATTACTATTTATGTGAAATCCAATTTCATAACAAATTTGATCCCTTATTTCTTGTATCCCATGTTTTGCTACAATAATTTCATAAATATGATGGTCCTCTTTAACTAATATGTCCTTTTCTATAGTAAAACCATTGTTTATTAAATACTTTCTTAGTTCTGGCTGGGCTTGCATGGGCTGAAGAATTAAGGTATTAAGTTTTTCTACCACTTTCTTTGAAGTAGTTAATAAATCACTTATTAATAATCCACCCATACCTGCAACAATAACAGTATCTACTTCACCAGGTTTTAAGATTGAAAGTCCACTTCCTAGTCTAGTTTCTGCCTTATCTGAAAGACTATATTTTTTAATATTATTTTCAGCACTCTCTAAAGGCTTTTCGTTAATATCCCCTGCTATTACAAAGGGACTTATTTTATTTTTCAATAAGTATATAGGAATATATCCATGATCTGTTCCTATATCCGCTACAACATCTCCTTCTATAACTTGATCTGCTATTTTTTGTAATCTCGGAGTTAGTCTTATGCTCAATTCTAAATCACCTCTTTTAAATTTAGCTATTAAATTATCATTTACAAAAGGTACCATCATATTTTTTATAAACCTTCCCAAACTAATCGAAAGGAGGTTTTATTATGCCAAATACTAAAAAAAGACCTAAAAAAGTTATACGCCCAGAAGAATTGATAAACTTTAGCTGGGGTGGGACAACCCAAGAATGGGAAGAGCAAGCCGATCAAATAATGCACGTCCTACAAGACCAACTAGATAATCAAGAATCTGATGAAGAACTTCAGAATAAAATAGAGTATGGACTTAGGTGGAACTATTGGCATTAAATATATCCTAAACATTAACTACCTATTTTGTTAGTTTACTACCAAAAATAGATTCGCATTTTTTGCGAATCTATTTTTCATTATATGAGAACGTATAAATTTAAAATTATTGATAACCTCTAAAGAAGTAGAAAATTGGTAGTATTTAAAGCACTTGAAAATTCAGAATAAATTTTGAGTGCGCTATAAGTCGATACAATACTATCAGACAAATTTTTATAAAATGAAACTATATTTTTACTCTAAATAATCCTTTAATTTTTTACTTCGACTAGGGTGTCTTAGCTTTCTTAATGCTTTTGCTTCAATTTGTCTTATTCTCTCTCTTGTTACATCAAACTTTTTACCTACTTCTTCTAAGGTTCTTGCTCTACCATCATCTAATCCGAAACGTAATCTTAATACTTTTTGCTCTCTAGGTGTTAGTGTATCCAATACCTCAACAAGTTGCTCTTTCAATAATGAAAATGCTGCTGCCTCTGCTGGAGCTGGTGCATCATCATCTGGAATAAAATCTCCTAAATGGCTATCTTCTTCTTCACCAATAGGTGTTTCTAAAGAAACTGGTTCCTGAGCAATTTTAAGTATCTCTCGAACCTTGTCCTCTGAAAGATCCATTTCAACCGCAATTTCTTCTGGTCTTGGGTCTCTTCCTAACTCTTGTAACAACTGTCTTGATACACGAATCAATTTATTAATTGTTTCAACCATATGGACAGGTATTCTAATAGTTCGGGCTTGATCCGCTATTGCTCTTGTAATTGCTTGACGTATCCACCATGTAGCATAGGTACTAAACTTAAATCCCTTTTTATAGTCAAACTTTTCTACAGCCTTAATAAGTCCTAAATTTCCTTCTTGAATTAAATCTAAAAAGAGCATACCTCTACCTACATATCTCTTTGCAATACTTACAACTAACCTTAAATTGGCTTCAACTAACTTTTTCTTTGCTTCTTCATCTCCTGCATCCATTCTTTTAGCTAGACTAATTTCTTCTTCAGCAGATAATAAAGGCACCTTACCAATTTCTTTTAAATACATCCTAACAGGATCATCTATATTGACCCCTTTTAGCAAACTAGCATCATCTTCAATATGCTCTTCTATTTCCATCTCCGGTTCTAATGCAGATTCATCAATATCTATGTCTTCATCTGTATCTTCCTTATCACCTACAATATCTATACCCATTGTAGCGAAGTGATCATATATTTCATCTATTTGATCCTTATCTAAATCTACATCCTCTAATGCATCCATAATTTCGGAATAGGTAATCATACCGCGCTTTTTACCTTTTTCTATTAGCTTTTGAATTGTCTGTTTTTTTGTATCTTTTATATTATCCAATGTTACACCCTCCCTTCATTACGCCTTCAGCTTTTGTATTTGTACATTCTTTCTCACTATTTCCATGCCTATATTTAGCAACTTGCTCTCAACCTCTTCCTTAGTTAAATTTGAATCTTTCATAATACTATTTTGTTCTTCCTCTAATCTCTTTATATCGTAAAGTAACTTATATTTCTTTAAGTTAATAACATATTTTGCCAATGTATTATTTAACTCAATGTATTTAATATCAGTTGACAATATCTGCTTTATATCTTCTTTTAAATGAGGAAGTGTTTCTTCTATTTGCTTTTCATCAATACTTTCCACGTTATCAGCTAAATATGCGACTATTTCTTGATGGCTCCAAACTGAAAAATCCTCCACAGAGATACTATTCAATATATGTTGTATTAGTTTATTATCTGTAAGCATAAATTTTATTAACTGTTTTTCTGCAATAATATGTCCCTTTTGTTCTACTAAAGGAATTATTTCTATATACTTATTATCCCTTTTGTAGTTTGAACTATACTTAACGTTATTTCTATTCATTGATATATTTTTAGACTTACCCAATACTTCTAGTTTTATAGCTTCTTTTGAGATGCTTGTTTCATTTGCAGCCTTTTCAATGTAAGCTTCTTTTTCTATTGGACTTTTAATATCCCTTATAATAACTGCAATCCTTTTTGCAAGTTTTACCTTATCTTCAATAGTATTACTAGAATACTTATTTTTTGCTAAAAGTATTTTATAATCTATTAGACTAATTGCATTATTAATTTGTTCCTTAAATGCTTCATAACCATAAAACTTTATGAAATCATCTGGATCTTTTCCTTCAGGTAAAGTCATAATTCTAAATTGACACTCTACTTCATTTAGTATATCAACACTCCTCATAGTTGCTTTTATGCCTGCTGTATCTCCATCAAAACATATTATAACTTCATCACAATATTTTTTTAATAGTTGACCATGATATTTTGTTAAGGATGTGCCTAATGAGGCTACTACGTTTTTAAAACCTGCCTGATGCAGGGCTATTACATCCATATATCCTTCTACTAATATCATTTGTCTGTTATTAATATTTTTACGAGCAAAATTTAAACCGTAAAGTATATTGCTTTTATTAAATATTTTTGTTTCTGGAGAATTTAAATATTTAGGTAAGGAATTATCCATTACCCTTCCACCAAAACCAACCACATCTCCACGTATATTGAATATAGGAAACATTATACGATTGCGAAAATAATCATAATATCCATTTTGTTTATTTGGTCTTATTAATCCACACTTTTGGATATCACTTAACTGATAACCCTCCCTTTGTAAGTATAAAATAAGGTTGTCCCAGCTATTAATAGCATAACCTAATCCAAAGCTTGCTAAGGTTTTGGGATTTAATCCCCTATTTACCAAATATTCTAAAGCAGGGTTAGGCTTTTTAGTCAAGTTACGATAGAAATATAGTCCTACTTTTCGATTAATTTCATAACAAAGATTTTTTTCTTTTATTTGTCTTTTTACTTCTTCTGAAGACTCTGTACTTTTAATTTCAATATTAGCTCGTTTCGCTAATAGTCTTACAGATTCTATAAAGTCTAAGTTTTCAATTTTCATAATAAAGCGAACCACATCGCCACCTTCGCCACAGCCAAAGCATTTGTAAATTTGCTTTTCACGATTTATAATAAAGGAAGGTGTGTTTTCACTATGAAAAGGACATAGGGCTTTGTAAGAAGATCCTACTGATTTAACTTGTATATATTGCGAAATTACATCTATAATCTCATTACTGTCTTTTACTTCATTAATTAACTCTTCGGGAAAAAAATTCTCCATTATAATCACCTATAAATATTTATACTATATACTTCTGCTTATTTTTACAATATCCTTCTAGCAGCATGTAATTCCTTAAAGGTTTTATCAATAATTTTTCTCCACTAGCATATGATGAAATTTATTCGACATATATCTTAGTAATTCCTCCTTTAGAACCTAAAAAAAAACATTCTGAATATTTATCATGGTAGAACATATATATTATTTCTTAGAAGGAATAAATTTTTCATGAAAAATTTCAATTGCATGGGAGTCTGTACATGTTGCTATAAAGTCAGTTACGCTTCTTTTTAAACCGTCTTTGCTAATGTTACCATAATATTTTATGGGCATTTCCTTAGGATGACTTAAAAAATAAGTATACAAAGATTCGACAATAAATTCTGCTTTCTTTTTTTCTTCAGAACACACTTCACCATAATATACATTTTTAAACATAAAGTTTCTTAATATGTTCATTGCTTCTAAAATTTCATCACTTTGATAAATATCTATATTTATACCTTCTTTAAGATTTTTATTCGTTTCATTAATAACATCAATTACAAATGTATTAATTCTTTCACTATGGCTACTACCAAGCCTTTTCAATACAATGGATGGTAAATCTTCTATTTTAAGAATATCAGCATTCATACTATCTTGAATATCGTGACATAAATAGGTGATACGATCTACTTTCCTTACTAATTTCCCTTCTAGCGTTAGTGGCTCTTTTGGTCCTGTATGGTTTAATATTCCATCTCTAACTTCGAATGTTAAATTTAAACCTCTACCATCTCTCTCTAAAGTATCTACCACTCTAAGACTCTGCTCGTTATGTCTAAATCTGCCACTCAACCTATCTAGCACGTCTTCACCTCTATGTCCAAAGCATGTATGACCTAAATCATGACCTAGTGCAATGGCCTCTACTAAGTCCTCATTTAATCTTAATGCTCTAGCAATAGTACGTGCAATTTGATTAACTTCTAATGTATGAGTTAGTCTAGTTCTAAAAAAATCATTTTTTACAATAAACACCTGAGTTTTTTCTTTAAGGCTTCTAAAGGATTTACAATGAATTATTCTATCTCTATCCCTTTGGTATATCGTACGAATATCACATTCTTTTTCTGGTATTATTCTACCTTTACTATTTTTGCTAAACTGAGCAAAGGATGAAAGTGTAGTTTCCTCTAATTGTTCTGTAGTATGTCTAATAGATAGAGTCATAGGCTCCGACCTTTCTATATTTCATTTTCAAAATTAATACTATGCTGTGCTGCTGATTTTTAAATTTTTTCTTTATTATATATACCTCATAATTTTAAAAATTCCTCTTTATCGAACATATTTTCTATAACATAAATTCTTACTAATTATATTTTATTTATACCCAATTTAACATTTTAAATTACACTATTGCTGTATCATATGATAATGCCCTAGATTAGCCTTCCTAGGTTGTGCTAGTACTCATCAATATACAACTACATATGGTACAAAAATAACCGACTATGTCGGTTATTAAAAATTATTTTATTTTTAATTTGAACTTGCAGTCATATACAGTATCCAAATATTGCTTAAAAACTGATTGCTATATTAGTTCCTAATATATATAATATGAGAATCATTGTCAAAATTATACCATATTAGTAAAAATTATGGCCTATATTAATAGTACGATACCATTTATATGAATCTGTTCCTTTAAATTTACTTAGATCAAAACCAGTTAGTCCAAATCCTACTATTGTAATAATAGTACCTGTTATAATTAAACTAATACCTAATGTAATACATTTCTTTTTGTAATTTTTTATTCCCATATCCTCACCACTTTCTCATTAATCACTCTACCTAATTTTAATTTGAATGTTTTCGTTATACCAACTAGTTTTTTATACAAGTAAGTAGTAATTAATGCTAACAAAATCGACAATCCCATAAAAGCAATTCCTAATCCAAGTTGAACAATTCCCACAGGTATTGTTTCTATCGCTACAAATGGTGCTCCCAAAATACTAACTAAAGATCCAATAAAAAATGAAATTGCACTTACCCCTGTTACGAAGGGAAAACTCCACATAACAATACAAGCAGATAAAAGAAATAAAATCGCTGATAATGCTAAAGACCCCCATAATGGGAATCCTAAAATTAATAATACTTTATTTATAACTTTACTCCCAGTTGATGGCACTTTAATAATCACATCATCTTGCTCCGATAAAATAGTATTGGCTATATCTCTTGGATTACCTACTTTTTTGATTGCATCTACTTCTTTGCATCCATCTTCTTTATAGTCTTCAATCATTTCCTCATAATATCTAATAAATTTATCACGATCTTGTTTTTCTATACATTTTAGATATTTTTCTAATGTATTTAAAAATTCTAATTTATTCACTCTCGTTACCCCCTTTTATAAAATGATAAATATTCATAACTTGTTGCCAATCATTTAAAAATTCATTTATGTGGTTTTTCCCTTTTTCTGTAATTCGATAATATTTACGTAATCTACTATTATGTTCTACAGAATATGTTTCAAGGTATGCGTTTGATTCTAGACGCTTTAATATCGGGTACAATGTAGATTCTGAAATTTCAATACAATCAGAAACATCTTTTACAATTTGATAACCATACGAATCAGATTTTCTCAATACTGTAAGAACACAAAATTCCAATAAACCCTTTTTTAATTGAATATCCATTTCATACCTCCTGACACCTTATACTATATAATGCATAGTATAAGGTGTCAAGTGTTGTTTTTTAAAACAACTATCATTTTTCAGTAGAGATTAAAGTAAGTACATAGCCTTTCAAAAACAGAAACACTATGTACTCTGAAAGCTCTTACTTCTTTAATAAGAACAAACGGATCTGGAAAAAAATAATCACATTATCAGTTGCCCAATAATGTGATTATTAAATAGTATTTGATTATATCAAGTTTTCGATACATACCTTAATAGTTATATCTTTCTACTGGTTTTTTATAAACACTAACCATTAGCTCTAATAAAAGTCTCATGCTACTTAAAAATTATAATAAATTCTTACTAAAGTAATTTCATCAATGACACATATCCCGGCTCTGCCAGTATTCCCTTCCCTTCAGGGTAAGTCTGCTGCCGCCTCTTCCTTTTCTGATTTTTACAAAACCCTTTTCCTCCATGTCCTTTAAAATATCCCGAATCTCCTTTTGCGACAATAGAAGATGCTGCTTCTTCGCCTCCATCATCAATTTATCTCTTCCGATAAACTCATTCCGCTCCGCTGCCATATAAAGCTGTTCCAGAACGAACCAGAAGGGCGAAACCACCTCCTGCAGTATCTCCTTCTTCTCCACATTCACCGGTCTGGATGTCCGGCCATGGAAAATAGTAGGCGGTAAATCATCTATCTCAATCACCTGTTTCCCGGTATAAACAAAGTATTCCACTGTGTTATGCAGTTCTCGGATATTTCCCGGCCAGGAATACTGATGCAGAAAGTCTTTCACCTCCTCGGATAACTTAAAGTCACCCCGGAGCTCCTCTTTAAAATACTCCATCAAAAGAAAAACATCCTCTTCCCGTTCCCGTAGCAGCGGTACTACAACCGTCAAAGTATTCAGGCGGTAATACAAGTCCTTTCGGAAGCTTCCTTTCTCCACCTTCTGATCCAGGGATTCATTGGTTGCTGCAACAATTCTTACATCAACACTTATGATTCCGCTGCCGCCTACACGCATGATTTCGCCTTCCTGCAGAACTCTCAGGAGCTTTACCTGCATGGCCTGACTCATACCTTCTACTTCATCTAGGAATAAGGTACCGCCATGGGCAAATTCAAACAGTCCGGGACGTCCTCCTTTTTTCGCACCGGTAAATGCACCCTCTTCATAGCCGAAAAGCTCGCTTTCCAGAAGATTTTCCGGCATGGCTGCCACATTAATGGCGATAAAAGGACCCTTACTTCGCTTAGATGCACAATGCACCGCATGAGCCAGCAGTTCTTTTCCCGTTCCTGTTTCACCTGCAATTAAAACAGGACTTTCGGTAGCCGCCATCCGTTTTAAAATCTCCTTCGTCCGGCAGATACAATCTGACTCTCCGATTACATCATCAAAGGTGTACTTGGCGCAATGACCCTTTTTCAGCAGCTGGCTTCTTAACTCATTCTGTTTGGATTCCAGCTCACTAAATTCCTGCAGGGTAGCAAATGCACCGATGCATTCCTTTTGCCGCAGAACCGGTATAACTGCAATACTTACGTTTACGCCGCCCAACTTAATCACTTTAGGCGAAATTTCTTTCTTATCCTTCAAGGCGCTATAAAAGGGAATATACGGAAATACTTTTTCCCCGCACCTGCCAAGGACAAGATTCTCCTCAATCTTTGCAATCTGGCAGGCTTTCTTGTTGCATGCAAAGATTTCACCCTTTTCATTAACGCCTATCAGTCCCTCATCCAATATTTCCATCAAAATATGGAACTGGCTTTCCAGTCTTCTAGAACGGGCGTATATCTGATTAAAGCTGTAATTATTCGTTGCCATTGCCTGGAAATAATTCTGGAATTTTTTCGTATCCAGCAGCTGTTCAAGTCCCAGACGCAAGGCAATCTCAATCATCATCCCAGAGGTACAGGAACGGTGGCCGATATTTAAAACCTTCTTTACGCTCTGAGGTACATATCTCTCCTCCTCCGGCGTTACAGCCATATCCACCGGCTCTTCCAAAACAGCACCTGGATAAAATGGAATAAAACGAATATGGTTTATCCCCAGCTGCTGCAGCTGTGCAATAGCCTCCCGGGCCATGGTATCCGTCAAATTTACAAAAAGCGCCCGGGTTCCCTTTGGTATCATACTGAGGTTTTGCAGCGTACTCCATCGGTAGGAAACCTCAATTCCCATGGTCTGGCTGTCTATAGGAACATGACGGGCCACCTCTTCTGCGGAACCATATGCATCTGTTGAAATCGCAAATAAATCTGCCTTAGGCAACGCTCCCATGGCAGACCCGTCGCTCACACTGTAGGATGCTATTTTTACATATTCTCCAAACAGTTCATTGATTTCTTTTGCATAAAACTCTCCGGCTTTGGAATCAAAAGCCACTACAGATATCGTTTTTTTCATGTTTCCTCCATAATTTCCTCATATTAGTTATATATATTATAGCTTAAATATTAAGTGAATTCAATTTGTTCCTTTTTTATATTTTCATGACAAGCAGAATCGCTACCTTTATCAAAGAGTGGATGTTTCAGAGGATGGGATGCCGGAGTTTTTAAGCAATTATTTATGGAGTCAGCTGCTGACAGCCAAAGGCTTTCTAGTTTCTCGGCGTACGGTAACCGACGAAGCCTGGCAGCTGTTCCGGTGCCGCCGGCCAGTCCTCCTATAATTATTACTCTCATCTCATTCTCCTTATATGATAAAAGAATGCTGCAAACTCTGTTATACCAACATACGTTTTTATGCAGCATCCCTTTTCTTTTTATTTTATTTTTCTCTCTCTTTAACAGCCAATCCTTGCCTTATTTTACAGCGATTGCTTCAATTTCACATAATACACCCTTTGGAAGGGTCTTTACTGCTACACAACTGCGGGCTGGCTTTGATACGAAATATTTTGCATAAACCTCATTAAAAATTGCGAAATCTCCCATATCCGACAGAAAGCAGGTAGTCTTAAATACTTTTTCAAATCCGGTGCCTGCCGCTTCCAGGATGGCGCCTACATTTTCACAGCTTTGTTTTGCTTGTTCTGCAATTCCCTCCGCTATTTCTCCATTTTCCGAATTAACCGGAATCTGGCCGGAAGTGTAAACAATCCCGTTTATTTCATAGCCCTGAGAGTATGGTCCGATAGCTCCAGGCGCTTTTGTTGTTTCAAGAATTTTCATGTGTTCTTCTTCCTTTCTTTTCATGTCTTCTAGGTCTTTTTCTGAGTCCTCCAGAGCCTTTTTGATATCCATGGTCAATTCATTGTTTTCTAAAACAAAGCATGGAATTCCTAGGCTTTCTGTTCCTCTGATTTCATCGTAAAGATCATTAGTATCTCTCAGTTTTAAATATTCCTTTAAATCTGCATGGCAGGACAGGATATCCTTAAAATCAATATCTGCTCCAGCAGCAGAAAGCTTGTTTAATGCAGCTAAGGTATCTGGGCAAAGATGGCTTCCAATTACAATAATTTTCATATGATTTCCTCCTTATTTTACAGCGATTGCTTCAATTTCACATAGTACGCCCCTTAGAAGGGTCTTTACTTTAACCAGAATCTGGCCGGAAGTATAAACAATCCCGTTTATTTCATAGCCCTGAGAGTATGGTCCGATAGCTCCAGGCGCTTTTGTTGTTTCAAGAATTTTCATATGTTCTTCTTCCTTTCTTTATATTTTACTTTTCTCTGTCTTTAACAGCCAATTCTTGCCTTCCACCAAACGTGCAACAATCATGGAGGCAATGGTATCACCTGACGCATTGAGGCAGGTAGCTGCTGGGTCCACCAAAAATCCGATGGTGGCAACTAACGGGAATGCTTCCCATGGGAAACCAAAGAGACTGACAATCAGCATTTCCCCTACCAGACCACCACCTGGAGCACCAGATAATACAAATGCACTTAAAATTGCTACCAAGACAGCCATGGCATAGGTCCCCACTCCTGTAAACGGCATTTGGAACACACCAAACAGGAAAGCAATTTTCGTTATGGCCGAAAGTACAGAACCATCCATATGCATGGTAGCTCCCATAGGCAGAACAATGTTAGAAATATCCTCCGGTACTCCAATATTTTTACAGGCTTCCATATTAACAGGCAGGGTAGCTACAGAACTTTGTGTGGCAAATGCAGTAATTGCAGGATTGAAAATGTTCTGAACCATTTTCTTTACTCCCAGCCTTCCTCCGGCAAAATATGCATAAGCCGGGTAGAAAACCACTCCATAAACAAGACACATCGGATAATAGATCAGCATCGTACGTCCATAATCCCCAATCAGCTGAGGACCAAACTCACCAATCAGGTTTGCAAAATAAGCGCCCAATCCAATAGGAGCTAGCTTCATAATCATTTCCACAATCTTCATAATGACCCTATTCAGGTTTCCTAATAACTGACCTACATGGCTTTCTTCTCCACCGCAGGCAGATACAGCCAGACCGGAAATGATAGCAAATACAATAATCGGCAGCATGTTTTTACGGCTCATAAGACCAGAAAAATCGTCAACCGTCAAAGAGCCTACAATCATGGAGCTGATGCTTGCACTCTCCTGCATCTCTGCGCTTCCCATTGTAATTGCAGTATTCGCTGCTGGCGGCCAGATATTGACAACCGTCAGGACCAGAACTGCTGCGAAGCATCCGGTTACCACAAAGGTCAGCACCATACTTCCTAGAATTTTACCCAGACGTTTCATGTTCAGCATACTGCCTACAGCAGTTGCGATTGAAACAAATACCATCGGAACTACGATAGTAAACATTAAATTAATGAAAATATCCCCCAAAGGCGCAAATACTGTTGCCTTTTCCCCCAAAATAACACCCAGTACAGCTCCTGTAATAATCCCCCCAAGCAAAATGAGAGGAAATCGATAATTCTTCCATATTTGCTTTTTATCCATATGTTTATGCTCTCCTTTCCATCATTTCGTAAAAATACTCTCTTTTATATTTTATAATTTATCAACTGCTTCTTTTAATTGTTTCAATGCCTGTTCCAGTATAGAGCGCGGACATGCTGCATTAAGTCTCATGTAACCGGAAAGGCTACGTCCAAAGCTGCATCCTTCATTTAAGCCTAAACCAGCCTTCTGAATCATGAAGTCACGGAGCTCTTCATTGCTCATGCCTAATTCCCGACAGTCCAGCCAAACCAAATATGTAGCATCTGGAACATTGGGTTTGATTTTTGGAATGTTTTCATCAAAATATTTCTTAATAAAATCAAAGTTCTCTGAGACGTAAGCAAGCAGCTGTGTCAACCACTCTTCGCCTTCATTGTAAGCTGCTTCCATGGCTACTGAGCTGAAAGCATTGTTTCTGTGAATATCCATATTCATCCAAAAACGGTCAAACTTCTGCTTCACCTGTTCATTTGGAAAGATAGTCGTAGAAGCCTGAAGACCTGCTAGATTGAAAGTTTTAGTTGCAGATACACAGGTAATGATTTTTTCTGCAATTTCTTTGGAAAGTGTTGCTGTAGGCGTATGCTTCTTTCCGTTGAAAATTAAATCTGAGTGTATCTCGTCTGACACTAGAAGAACATCATTTGCAATACAGATTTCCGCCATCCTTTTTAATTCCTCCGGCTCCCATACAATGCCAAGGGGATTGTGAGGATTACACAGAAAAAAAATCTTACACTCTTTTGCCTTTTTTTCAAAGTCCTCAAAATCAATATACCATTTTCCATTTTTTTCTACCAACTGATTTTCTACCACTACTCGTTCCCAAGCCTCTGTGACATCATAAAACTCTGAATAAACCGGAGTCTGAATCAAAATTTTGTCGCCGGTGTGGGTGAAAATTTTAACAATAGTCGATAATGCAGGAACAACTCCTAAGCTCCAGCTCATCAGGGATACATCAACATCCCATCGATTCCTCCTTTTTTCCCATTCCTGTACGGCCTTAAAGTAGCTGTCCGGCCTGGAAGTATAACCCCAGATGCCTTCCTCAGCTTTCCTTTTGCAAGCATCGATGATTGGCTGAGCAGTTCTGAAATCCATATCCGCAATCCACAAAGGAATCACTTCACTTGTACCGAATTTTCCCACCCGTTCATCATACTTTGCAGCACGGTTATTGCTGCGGTCAACAATTTCATCAAAATCATATTTCATAATAAATCTTCCTTTCCTCACTGCCCTTGCTGTTTGCAGTTGATATTAAATATAATGAGCAAAAACTATGCCAAAATTTTTTTCGGCATTTTTAAAAAAAATTTATATTTTTTAGCCTTTTCAGTTTATTTTAATTGGTCTATTTGGTTATATATATGGTTAATCTGACCATTTTAACCATATTCTTTACTCATTTTACCTTTCTTTCCGATTCTAATCCCTCCCTTTTTTGTCTGATTCAAAATTGGCATATTTTTTGCTCTATATAAAAAGTAAAAAACAAACCCTGAAAGGAGATTTTCCCAATGCTAACAAAAGAAAATTTATTAGCCTTATTAAAGCAGGAAGTTGTTCCTACCCTCGGATGTACCGAACCTGTCTGTGTAGCCCTAGCTGCGGCAGACGCCTATCATGCCATAGGAGGCAAAATTGTTTCTATTAAAATAGAGGTAAATCCTGGAGTTTATAAAAACGGAATGTCTGTAGGTATCCCCAACTTCGACCGCGTAGGCCTTAAATATGCGGCCTCACTGGGAGCAACCATGGGAAATCCTGAGAAGAAGCTGGAGCTTTTAGAGGACATAACACTAGAGGTAAGCCAGAAAGCCATAAAAATTGTAGAAGACAGCCAGGTTATAGTAGTGATTAAGCATGAAGAAACCCAGTTATACGTACGGGCGGAAATCATCACCACTGCTGGAATCGGCATCAGCGAAATCCGTGGCACCCATTCCAATATCATTTTTACTAAACGAAATAATGATGTGCTTCTGCAGAAGGAATACTCTGCCGAATCTGACGATTCCCTTCATCAGCAGCTGAAGCTTATGGGCATAGCTGAAATCCGTGAGTTGATTGATCAGTGCAGGGAAGAAGAGCTTTCCTTCCTGTTAAACGGCGTTGATATGAATGAAAGGCTGGCGGACTATGGTCTGGAGCATTCTCCGGGAATCGGCATCGCTTCTGCCCTACAGGAAAAAATGACCGCAGATATTATGGGAGATAATTTATTCAGCCGGACTATGCTCCGCGTTGCCAGTAGCGCCGAAGGTCGTATGAGCGGCTGTCCTTACGCCGTCATGAGCAGTGCCGGCAGCGGCAATCACGGAATCACAGCCATTCTTCCCGTAGCCGAAATGGCCCGTTACTTAAATTCCTCTAGAGAGCAACTGGTAAAAGCACTGGCATTTTCACACACTCTGAACGTTTATATCAAGCTTTTTACAGGCAAGCTGTCTGCCACCTGTGGCTGCGGCGTATCCGCCGCTACAGCAGCATCAGCAGCTATGGTATGGCTGATGGGCGGAAATGACCGCCAAATCGCCAATGCCATTATCAACATGAGTGGAAATTTAACCGGTATGATTTGTGACGGCGGCAAAATCGGCTGTGCCTTAAAGCTAGCTACCGCAACAAATGCAGCATTAATGTGCGCTTATCTGGCTATGTCTGACGTAGCGCTACAGCCATCAGACGGAATCTGTGATGTAACAGCGGAACAAGTTATACAAAACATGGGACAAGTTAGCAATCCTGGCATGGTTGAAACAGACCGAACCATTCTCTCTATCATGATAGAGAAAGACCAGAGAGAGTAAACTGTACCCTGTAAGATAGACACAGAAAAGAGGCTGTGTTAACTTACAGGGTACTTTTTTACTTAAAATTAAGTATAATGGAGAAAATAGGAGGGGGGGCTCAATGGGTAGAACAAGAAACATTGATTTTACATAAGCTGAAATAGAGATTTTATCTAAAAAGAAAAATGTTAAAAATACTTCTTGTAACCATTAGTATCAAAGGTTTTTATCTGCGAATGTGTTGAAAGAACTCTCACTATATAATTTTAGGTCACACTACTATGGTAAATTAACTAGAGCATTTTTTAAAAGAGTCTTTTTGAAATTTCTCTTCATTCATGGCAAGGATATGTTTCCTTAAATAATCAATTCTATAATCATCTATGTTTCCATCTTCATTTACAGTATCAGCAACTCCCAATCCATTTTCTACAATAAATAGCGTCTTTTGATACCTAATGAATTAAGTGTTCATTTTCTTAAGTTCCGATTGTAAACACACTCAATTTATAAATAATAGAAAGATAAAAATTCCGCCACCTACTTTATACAATAAGCTAACCACCTAAAAAATCTTCCTATATTTTTAAAAGAAACTATATTGCACAATAATTCTGTCAACTTTCCAAACTTCCTATAAAAGAAATTAAATGCTAGAAATGGAATCCATTGCTTTTTAGATTTTGGTAGTCTTTTCATTATATTTTTAAACGTGTACACTTCTTTATATATCCATAGATAGCCATTATATAATTCTTCTGCTGTCATATTCTTGGGTTTATATACGACATGCGCAGTATTATAATTTGACAAATTAAAATCTACAATTCTATTTTCCTCTATTAATGATGAGTGTACCTTTGTACCAGGATAAGGGGTAAGGATATGTGAGGTTACAGTTTCTATCTTATTTTTAACTATCCATTCTAATGTATTCTTAAATACAGAGACATCATCTTCATCTAATCCGAAAACAAAACTTGCATTTATCATTATTTCCCTTTTATGAATTTCATCTACAAGTTTCTCATATCTATTTACACTATTTTGTACCTTATGGACACTATCTAATGACTTGCTATTTATACTTTCAAAACCTATAAATAGACTTTTACAACCAGCCTCCTTCATTTCATCTAATAATTCAGGCATGTCTACTACATTAGAAGTAACCGCTGCGTTCCACTTTAGTTTAAGCGGTTTTATTTCCTTTAATAATTTTTTAGTCCATTTGGGATTTCCAATAAAATTATCATCAATAAACATTATATGTCTTGTTTTTAATGCATTTATATCTTTAATTACATCGTCTATAGGTCTATTAATATAAGTTTTAAGTACATTTTTGCAACTATTATAGCAGAAATCACATTCAAAAGGACATCCCCTGCTAGTACTAATTATATTAGTATATAAATACTTTTTATTATCAATAATGTTATACTGAGGTGATACTATTTCTTTGCCAGCAATATTTTCCATATCATAATATATCCTCTTAAGTGAATTATTTTCTTTATCCTTAAGGATTCTTGCCCAAACTCTCTCAGCCATTCCCACACATATTGCGTCAAAACTATGGAGAGCTCCCTCTGGATCTGCTGTAATATGTATCCCTCCTGCAATTACTGTTACTCCACGATTTTTAAACTCCTTTAATATTTCCACCGCTCTATTCATAACATCTACAGTGACAGTTATTGCTACCAAATCTACAGGTTCATCAAAATCTATCTTTTCAACATTTTCATTTTCAATAATAACTTCATGCTCTTTCGGCGTAAGATTTGCTATTGTTAGTAAAGCTAACGAAGGAGACATTCTTGTTTTTAACTTTGTATCCATAGGTCTTGGTAGCATTGCAGGTTGAATTAATTTAATTTTCATATATTGCCTCCTCAAATAAACTTTACTGAATATTTAACTAATCTACTTGCAGTAGTCAACTTCACATTTATATGTCATTTCTATATTCTAAAATATCACCTGGTTGGCAGTCCAAAGCTTTGCATATTGCCTCTAAAGTTGAAAACCTAATAGCTTTCGCCTTTCCGTTCTTTAGTATAGAGAGATTTGCCATGGTTATTCCAACCTTCTCTGTAAGTTCTGTTACACTCATTTTCCTTTTAGCCAGCATCACATCAATATTAATTATAATAGCCATATCTCACCTCATACTGTTAAGTCATTTTCTGATTTTATATCAATAGCATCTTGTAAAAGCCTTTGAAGAACAGCAGCAAAGACTGCAATCACAACTGACGCAAAAATAATGATGATTGGGAATCCTACGAGACCTGGGGCGTCGTCTGCATCCGCTATAGGAACTAAGAATGGTATGAGTACTGCATATATAATACTGATTGTGTTTGCACAGTATTTTATATTCTTTAAAGCCTTTACAGATAATTCCGAGAAAGCTTTGTTCTTATCAATATAGCTTAAAAGTTTTAAAGTTTGATACAGAGCAAAGCAATACGATATCGCCGTTGCATACACACCGATTAAAATGGGATAGGGTAAGTAGTTTACAAATCCAGGCACCCAAAATATGCACAAAGCAAGAACCGGAAATGCAAGAAGAAAGACTACTACCTTTAAAAAGAGTGTTGAAACCTGTTTCACATAAAGCACCTCACTTATATATTATTGATTTGATTTTAACATATGTTTTATTGTTTATCAATATAATTTTTATGTTATTCATTATATTTTTATTGATATGCTCCATATTTCTTAATAAAAAAGAGTTTTGACCAATTTTATGTTCCAAAATACAAGGAATCAATAAAAACAGGGTATTATTTCTTAAAATCACTAAGAAATAATACCCTTACTTTATTTTATACTAAATCTATCAAACCTTTAGTATATAAAGCCTTTGAAGCTTTAACTAATTGTTTTTAAGGCTTACTTCGATTGGTCTCTGTTGCTAATAGCCGCATGTACTGCTGTTATCATAATATACCGATCATCAAATATCAAAAAATGTTATTTAAGAAAATAAACTAAATATATTTAGATGTTAATGACTTCTCACAGTTACATAATTGCTTTGGTGTTCCTTCAAATATTACGTCTCCACCTTTTATTCCACCTTCAGGTCCCATATCAATAATCCAATCCGCTCTCTTAATTATATCAATATTATGTTCTATTATTATGACTGTATTACCTCTATCTACAATATTCTCAACTATATTTATAAATTTTTCAACATCAGCCATATGAAGCCCTGTTGTAGGTTCGTCTAATATATATATGGAGCTCTCATTATGAAGTTCACTAGCAAGCTTTAATCTTTGACATTCGCCCCCTGATAATGTATCGAGAGTTTGACCTAAAGTTAAATATCCAATCCCCATTTGTTCAATAGATTGCAGTTTTGTTTTAATTTGCTTTAAGTTAAAGAATTCAATTGCTTCTGAAACTGACATTCCAAGAACTTCTATTATATTTTTACTTTGAAATTTATATCCTAAAACTTCTTTTTTATATTTTTTACCTTCACAAACATCGCAAGTGCTTTTTATATTTTCCATAAACGCAAGGTTTGTTTCTATTATTCCGCTTCCATTACAATTTTCACAAGCTCCATCTGAATTTGAGCTAAATAATGAAATATTAACATTATTTGCATTTGCAAAAGCTTTTCTTATATTATCCATGATTCCACTATATGTTGCTAAACTAGATCTGGAATTTGCAGATACAGGGCTTTGATCTATTAATACAGCTTCTTTATTTTGCTTTAAGAATTCATATTTAATTAATGTACTTTTACCTGAGCCTGCAACTCCTGTTACTACTGTTAAAACGCCCTTAGGTATTGTAACAGAAATATTTTTTAGGTTATTTTCATTACAATTTACAGCTTTTAAATATCCCTTATGTTCTCTCACCTGTTCTTTAATATGAAGAAATTTATTTAAAGCATTTCCAGTTAAGGTTCCTGATTTAAGTAAATTTTCATAACTTCCTTCATATACAATTTCACCACCATATTTTCCTGCCCTTGGCCCTACATCTATAATATGATCCGCAATTTTAATAACATCAGAATCATGTTCGACAACTATTACAGTGTTTCCTTTATCACGTAGCTTTCTTAAAAGATTATTTAACTTATAAACGTCTCTCGGATGAAGTCCTATACTAGGCTCATCAAATATATACATTAAATCTACAAGATTGCTATTTAAATGCTTTACCATCTTTATACGTTGAGATTCGCCACCTGACAATGATGAGGTTTCTCTGTCTAAAGTTAAATATCCAAGACCTATATCTATAATGTTATTTAATTTTTCTACTATCCCCTTAACTAAAGGTTCTGCTTCTGGCTCATTTATTTCTTTAATTATCTCAACTAATTCGTCAATTTGCATACTAGTTAAATCTGCTATATTATAGCCATTAATTAAACAACCATATACTCTTTCATGAAGCCTTCTGCCTTTACAAACAGGACATTTATCTTCTATAAGAAGTTTACTTAGCTTTTTCTTAGCAGTTTCAGAAATTTCTCCTTCTTTTTTTAAATATAACCTATTAAATTTAACTATTAATCCTTCATAAGTTACATTCATTCCACCTGTTTCATCTGTCTTAATTTTCTCTGGTCCAGCATATAAAAATTTATCTAACTCTTCCTTTGAATAATCACATATCTTCTTATCACTATCAAAGTATCCCGATTCAGCAAATAGCTTCCAATGCCAAGAACCTACTCCAAAACCTGAAAGTAAAATAGCTCCTTCATTTAATGATTTACTTTTATCTAGTATCTCACTCATATTAACAACTAGCTTTTTACCTAGACCTTCGCATTCTGGGCACATTCCATTAACATCATTGAAAGAAAACATATTAGCCTTACCAAGATAGGTGCTTCCAAATCTTGAATATAAAGCTCTAAGGAATGAATTTATATCTGTAACAGTCCCTAAAGTTGATCTAGAATTTCCTCCAATTCTACTTTGGTCAATAATGATTGGCGTTGATAAATTTTCTATATGATCAGCTTTAACCTCACCATACTTAGGCAAAAAATTTCTTATAAAAGCACTGAAAGTCTCGTTTAATTGGCGTTGAGCTTCTTTTGCAATTGTTTCAAAAACAATAGATGATTTTCCTGAACCAGATACTCCTGTAAATATTGTTATTTTTCTCTTAGGTATTTCTAATGAAATATCTTTTAAATTATTTTCCTTACAGCCTTTTAAAACTATGAATTCTTTATCCATTTATAACCACTCCCAAGTACTTAATATATTCATTTGTTTTAAACTCATATTTTATCTTTCATTGATTAATTTATTTATATGAGAAATTAAATTCTTCAAATCTTTTTCTTTTTCTTCTATGGAGGATAATAGCTCATCATCTTTATTTAGGAATTCAAAATCATTGAATTTTATTTTTACAATCATCTTTCTTATACATTGTGTACTATAGTTTTCATCTCTTAAAAGCTTAATAATCTTTAATAAAACTAATTCATTTTCAGAATAAATACGATAATTATTTTTATTGTTTCTTGGTATACTTAATATTCCGTTTCTTTCCCAATTAATAATTACATCTATAGATACACCTACCGATTCTGCAACTTTACTTCTTTTTAAAGAAATATTCTGTTTCTCCTCCACATACTCCTTCAGAACCTTTTTTATTTCTTTTATAGCTTTATATTCACTATCTTTTTCCTTCTGTATTTTCAACAAAAAGTTTTGACTTAATAATAAGGCTTTGTCTAAATCTCCCTTTGCAAGTGTTCTTAAAATATCTCTTACTTTAAGCCTCATATAAGTTTTGACTGATTCACTCTTTAAAGCTAATCTTGCCATCTTAATTTGTTCAATATGTTGTTCTGTATAAATTCTATATCTATTTTGCATTCTTGCAACAGTACTTATATAACCTAACTTTTCATATGATATCACAGTATTAGGATGTACTCCTATGATTTTAGCCACTTCTGATGTTCTATAATTTCCCATCTAATTACCTCTCTTCTGATAACTACAGTTCAAATTATAACACACAACATAAACTCTGGTGCGATAGTGTAGAGTTTGTGTTTTTTTATAATAAATAGGGTACCGTCTCCGCTAAAAGACAATACCCTACTTTATTTAATGCATATACTATTTTAAGCTTTACCGATTTATTCTTTATGGTTTATAGCCGCCTGGGCTGCTGCTATCAAAATAGACCAATCTACCTTTTTCACATTATGGAACACTTCTAATGAAAAAAATATATCTGGTTATAAAGTCATGTACTGTGCATATTATTTGTATACTATCTTCCTGACCGTTTCCGGTGAAAGACAGTATTCCTCAGCAAGTTCTTCAATGCCTGTTTTGTTAAAAAATCTATTTCGAATTTCTTCATTGCGCTGTTTGTAAAACATTCTTGCCCCAGTATCATGCCCCCACTTCTTGCGTTCTATGTTGCTTGGAATATACAGAGTCTCGCCCGAGGCATATTTCTGTATCTCTTTGAGCAATTCATCCGGTAGAATGTCTGATGCATTTCTATATTTCATTGAATGCACCTCGCTAACTGTTTTTCGCTAAAAATTGCTCCAGCGTATCATACTTATTTATAGCAACACCGTGGCTCTCAATCTCAGAAACGATATACCCTTCCAACTCCTGCGCTCTTTGCTTAAGTTCACTTAAATTCGTCGCATCAAAGTTCCCGAGTAAATCCATTTCCCGCAGTCCAAATTCCTCTTTGATAATGTTGAGCTCGTGTTGCAAATTAAGTGCATCCGGAAAAGTTCTCTGATAATCACGATTATCACAATGATAGTAAATCCTCCGCCATGTCAGCGACATTTCCTCATACCATGCCGCCAAATCCTTATAAATAGGCGTCTTTAACTCTTCAGCCTTTGACGGCTTGTGTGCTGCGATAAACTTCCGGGCGGTGCTTATGATCTCATAACAGAGCTTCTTCAACTCTTCAACAGATTTTGCTTTGACAATCTCCTCGAAATAAGTGACAAAATTATCAGGTATTTCTTTCATCTGTGACAACTCCACAGTCTCCAAATCAAGCCGCTGCTTAAAGTATGTCCCGTTGATGCAAGCAACTGCAACGGATAAGTAACGGGCAATAAATCCTGCTCCCATCTTCACCTTACAAAGTGAATCTTCAAATATCATTGTGCGGTAAATTTCCATGGCTGTATCCAATTTCCCCAGAGCCTTCTTGAACATAAAATCTTTATCCTCAAGGTTTGTCATCAGCTTTTCTTGAAACTTGACAAAACGCTTTTTATCTTCTTCGTTGCGTGAATACAGAATTTTTGCATCGGCTAAGCCATTTGTGAAATCGTCATTGAATTCTGCCATGTTCTCTATACGTTTCCATGAACGCGGATACAAGTCATGGCCTACACCATCAATGATAAAGGTCTGTGCCAGCTTATTTCCATTTTCATTTGTAGGTACAAAATAATCAAAGCACTCACCATGACAGTCATTTTCTAATGAATGCCCTGAAATCCCTATGAGCAGAGCGATATCGTCCTTATATTTCTCTTGTATTTGAGTAATGGCCCAATCTGTCAATTCTTTTTGCGTTGGTTTCATTTTCACACACCTCTTTCTAAATTGTGTTAAAGGACGGCCTTTCACTTACAAGATAAGTATATGGAAATATGACACCCAAAACAATGCCGAGATTTATTCTAAAAATTTTACCCTATAACGAAAACCGACGGATAATCATTTCGATACCCGCCTTAATCATTTAGACGTTTTCACTTGTTTAATTGTAACCCAACACTATATAAATAATCTCAAGTCCAAGCTATCAAAATAGAACAATCTCAGTTTTTCACTATTATGGAACACTTTTGATAGTGCTTTTACTCTTTTTAGATTGTATCTTTCCAGTGCCTGAGTCCACTGAAAGATGACAAGGGGGTGAGACTAACGTTGCACTAGTGTAAATAATCCCATCCCCTTGTCATAGAAGAAAGAGCCGATAACCACAAGATATACTATCATAGGTTATTGGCTCTGTGTCTTTACGCCGTTATCTTATGCAACGAGCAACTATAAAATATATAATTACGCCGCATACAATGATTTGTGTGTTTCTATTTCTTCCGAACAGGAATCCAAACTTCACTATAAGCGTAATCTTTTTTATGTTCATCCATTTTAGTGAAGGAAAAAGCAGGGGCATTGATTACTTCGTAATTGGAAGAAGGAAGCCATTCTGAATATATTTTTGCCATTGTTTCTTGTAATGTAGAAGGAAACGCTCCTTCATTTGGAAATATTGCCCAAGTATAGGCTTCGACTGGCACTTTTTCTAATTGACCACTTACTTGATTTTCAGTCGTTAAAATACCTATCAGATGAGTTAAATCTCCTTCTTCTTTTAAGAAATTAGCGTCGGCCTCATAAGAAGCATTGACAATTTCATAAGGCTCTATATTTTGAAGAGAATGCATTTCTTCTTTTTGTTCGTCCGTTATGCTTTCTGCAAGCTTTACAATCTCGCTATTAACACCTTCAAATTGCATAGGGACACGTTTACTTACACCGACTAAATTAAACGCTGGTTTGTCTTCAATTCTAAATTCCATATTGATTCCTCCCTTGACGGTTATTATGAATGAAAGTTTGGGAAACGATTTACTTATACCTTTTTTTGTTACATCCGAGGGTAAAAACCCACTCCACTTTTTAAATGCTCGAGTAAAGCCGTCCATTGACTGATAACCATATTTCAAAGCAACATCCGTTACTTTTTCTCCATGCAATAAATCCATACTTGCTTCCGACAATTTTCTGTTTTTGATATATTCACTAAGCGTCATCCCTGAAACATAAAAAAATATCTTTCTAAAGTGATAGTCAGAAACCCCAGCATATTCAGAAATTACTTCAAGAGATAGATCATCGGTCAAATGATCTTCAATATAGTCAATCACATGATTTAATTCGTTTAACATTATCTCCCTCCTTTTCATATCTACATAATACCAAAGCTACTTTAAGGATGCTCGACTTTTTTAACACAAAAAATATCGAATCGTTATATAAAAAGAAATAGTGTAATACTCCTCATTTATTTTTTATGGCAGTAACAAAGGGACAGGGTTAATGTCACACTAATGTCAATAATCCTGTCCCCCTGTCATTTTCAAGAAATAATACTCTTGATTTATTTTTACTAAGTCCGCCAACCCCTTTATATAAGGCTTTTCGAGCTTCAGCCAACCGTTTTTAAGGCTTAATTTGATTGGTCTTTGATAATGGTAGCCTGTCTGTGCTAGCATAATAGACCAATCGACGCTTTTTCACATATGGAACACCTTTAATACCTCTATTTGTGATTTGGTGCTTCTTCTGCTACGATGTTCCAATCGACGCCGTACTTATCAGTTAAGGCTGCATGGAATGTGCTGTAAAATGTTTCAGTCGGTGGAAGCGTAATCTCGCCGCTTTCTTGCAGTCGATAAAATATTTTCTGTGCTTGTTTATTCGTAGGTACTGTTACAGTTAATCTGACTATATTCCCCTTATCTGAACCCCCAATTTCATCTGCAAACCAAAAATTTGTTCCGCAGATTTGCATTTCAGCATGTAAAACCCAGGTACTTAAATCCACTGGCGGCGTCTTAATCCCCTCTGGAATGTATTGACCGTATGGCATTGACGTTGGAACCTTGCATTCAAAAACCTCTTGATAAAACGCTAAAACTTCTTTGCAATTACCACTAAATACAAGATATGGTGTAACCATGTTAGCCCTCCTTTTTCTAGTTTCTTCTTGATTAAGTACCTGTTATTGTAATAATCTTAACGGGTTACATCCCCATCAAAAGTACCTTTTATTCAGGTATATAAATAAAATTCTGCAAATAATATTAAAATCCTTCAGCTTAAGTTTACTTAAATAACATAAGTAGGTTGCTGAATAAATCAAATCTCACTATTTAAGCTAAGTTGAATAGCATACAAAGTAGAAAACTTTCCTGCTCAAGATATTATATAAAAGTGTTCCATAATATTGTTTTTTCCCTTAATTTTTGTTCCAAAATGCAAAAAACAATAAAAATAGGGCGTTATTTCTTAAAATGCCCAAGAAATAACACCCTTATTTTACCTTATGCTAAATCTATAAAACCTTTGGTACACAAAGCCTTCAAGGTCTCAACCAACTGTTTTTAATCCTTATTTCGATTGGTCTTTGTTGATAATCGCCGCATGTGCCGCTGCTATCAAAATAGATCAATCGGCATTTTTGCACATTATGGAACACTTTTTGTGGCCATTGTTGAACGTTAATATATGGGATGCAAATGCTTTTTTCTAATTTGGACGACTGTCTCCCAAAACCCAACTAAAAATCTAATTTTACTAATCAATGGGAACTACATTGTTTCCTTTGAAAGTATTTGCTTATCCATATTACTACTTTTCATTCCCATTATAAAAGCAGGGAATATTAATGACCATCCAAATAGATTCAATAATACACCAATGCCAACAGAACCTATGGTCAAACCGCAGTTTAGAAGATATAAAATTGGAATATATAAAACAAATATCATAAAAACACTCGGCATCATTGCTATAAACTTAAGAATATCATGTTTTGCTAGTAACTGAACAAAGCAAAATAGAATTGAAAATGCTACGGGAAGTACGAAAACATATACCGCACCTTCAAGGTATATACTTGCAATTATAGCCATAATTAGATTCAAAGCTATTCCTGCCAGCATAAACTCCACTCCACTATTATCCTTTCCTTTGAACCTATTACTCGCAAAGCCAAAAACAAATATCGCTCCCACCATAACTGCTAAGTATATTAAATTAGCATGAGGAATGTGTGGTAGGTATATTAAATTGAATTTCAGTCCGTTAATCTTAGATAAAATATAAGGAATTAATGTTGCCAATATAGCAAGAAATATTATTGCGAAGGAAGTTGTTATTGTATTTAAAATGATTTTTCCAATCTTAAGTTTTTCTTTTTTATATGCCAAAATTGTTAGGGCTATAAAGCTGATTACTACAACAACAAGTAGTACGCTTGCAGTGTTTTCACTATATCTTACAACCATACTTGGGGATATATTAAAAAATATTTCATTTGTTGTTGATTCAAAATCTAATAATTTGTCCTTAGGGGTGAAAGCGAAACTTCTGGCAATGTTAAAAATTTGCTCCCCATAATGCTGCATTGAATTTAAATCAATATTTTCATAACTATCTTGATCCGTATGATAATAGTCAAGACTATCAACAACAGCGAAGTTTAAACCATTGAATTTGTGCTTAAGAAATACTGAAAAATCGCTTCCATTTGGCATGTTTCTATAGATGTCAGTGGCAAAAGAAAAAGCAAATGGATTTTTTGCATTTTTAATAAAATATTTTATTAAAGCAGAGTTTTTATCCCCAGTTTCAAACATTATTACAGGTCCCTTGATACCTCTGGCTTCAATATTGACAACAAATTTAACATTTTTAAACGCTTCAGCATTTTTTTCAAGTTCATTTACAGCTCCATCTAAATCTGCTTCTTCAGAATCAGTAAATAAAATTTGTATATCATTTTCTAGTGGAATATTTCGAGCCTTTATAGCCCTAATTGTTTCAAGTATTGTAACAACACCATATCCATCATCTCCGGCACCATACGACACTCCTTTTTGTGGACTTTTATTTTTATAATCCCATCCATAGGCAGAATCATAGTGAGCAACCAACAAAATTGCATCATCTGATTTACCTTCTATTCTTCCATGAATGTTTTTGATTCTATAACCAGGAAAGGTGTTACTCTTTCTTCCAACGTCATATTCTGAAGTTACAGGATTTAATCCCATTTTTTCCAGCTCATCATACAGATATTGATATACCTTCTCATGGGCTTCTACATCAATAATTGAGTGAGGTTCCCTTGTAATAACTTCTAAATGTTTTGCTGCATTTATAGCTGAAAATCTACTTTCATCAGAACCAGTATATACCTTAGGAGTTGATAAGGTATGGAACCCCAGAAAAACTCCAATAGCCAAAACTATACAGAATGTTATAATATATTTTGTATTACCTTTCATAATTTTTTAGCTTCCTCCTTATTTTTATTGCTTTATTTTCTAATATCTATAAATTGGTCACGTTCACTGTAAATCTTTTCTTTATAAATTCATATCTGGATATTAAAGCAGTTAAGCCTAAAACTACAACAATAAACATTGAATAAAAATCCATATAGGAAGCTACTATTCCCCAGGTTTCTCCTGCTAACCTGCCTAGATAAATGAGCATCACATTCCAAATGAACGTTCCAATACTTGTTAAGAATATGAATGGTTTTAAACTCATATTCGACATCCCTGCTGGTATTGATATTAGGCTTCTAGCAATGGGAACAAATCTACAGAAAAATATTGCCTTTTTGTCATATTTGCCAAACCAACTTTCTGCTTTCCTAACATCCTCTTTCTTTAAATGTAAAGCCCTGCCAAGTCTACTATCAAACAAACGCTCTAAGCGTTCCATATTCAGTAATCGGCCAATCATATACAAAATAATCGCTCCTAAAACTGAGCCCAATGTTGCAGATACAACACTTGTCCATATCTTCATGTCACTAATTGTAGTTGCAAAACCACTAAAGGTTAAAATTATCTCTGAAGGTATGGGAGGGAATAAATTTTCAACAGTAATTAAAAGAAAAACTCCTAAATACCCAAACTTATTTATGATCTCTAAAATAAATTCTTGCATCGTACATCCTCCATATCTAAATATTTTTGTTTACATTTTTAACGTCCGATATTCTACTCCCAAAACTCAATATTATTATCTACTTAATATAATTAGGTATTAACCTAAAAAAATATGCCTTTCCGTATTCTAGGGAGCTTTGCTATGAAAAGTTTTGCATTTAGCTCCGCTCCTTATCTACAGTATAATAATTTTGTAAAACATATACTTAATTACAGTTAATAATTAATGAGTAATTTTCCTAGCAACCAAAGTATCTATTAGCTTGTATAATAGTAATAAGCCTAAGAAGGCTAATGAATACAATCCTAACATAAAGTTAATTGCAAATAACCAAAACCTTCCCCCTAAACCAATGCTTATCATAACTTGAATTAATATTATTGCAAGAACGAAAATCATCACATACCCTATAAGATAGTAATGGCTAGGCAACTCAAATATTCCAGTATTTTTGGAAAGTGAAGTAAACTCATTTACTTGAAATTGACTTATAGCTGTTCTTACTGCTTCATCTTTTGTTTTGCCGTTTGATTCTAAATCTTTTACAAAGTCGTTTAAATACTGTTTTAAATCCTCTTTCTCATTTTTCTTCATTATTAAGCTGTTGACGTACGAGTCTATATTATCACTCTTTCTGTAAATCGCATTCACCTTAATGTGGTCTACATAATTTAAAACGCTCCATACGAATGCACTCCCTATAGCAGTTCCATATGTTATAAATTCAAATCCTACATTAATATCAGGGTTAATTTTATTATTATAAAGCGAAAACACAAATAGTATCATGGAAAGTAGTAATAACCATGAGTATCGAATATCTGATAGGCTGAATATCTTTTTTATCCATAACTTCATAAATAAAACCTCCTAAATAAATTTTCCAACTACCTGGACTGTTTCTTTCCAGTCATTAATTAACTGAAACAACTGCTCTTTTCCTAGTTCGGTTATCTTGAAATATTTCCTACGGCCACCACCGGATTCATCTCCCCAATAAAAATCAATAGCTTTTTGACTTTCCAGCCTTTTTAGCGCCAGATACATGGTAGCCTCCAGGATTTCAAAGGCACCCTCCGTTTTCATTTTTATTATTCTTGATATTTCATAACCATAATTATCACCATTACTTAATACACTTAAAATAAGTATGTCAATAGTACCCTTCAACATTTCCTTATTCATAATATCACCACCTTTAAAAGTACATAATAATATTATGTACTTAATTATTATTAGATTATCACAACTACTTAATAATGTAAAGTACATATTTTTCATTGGCTTCTTTTTCTCTTCTTAATTTAAGTCTTTAAGTAAATTATCTAAGACATCCTAAACCCAATTTACTTCATCTCCTGCAATTTGTTACAAGTCCGGTCGAGTTGTCTCTCCCGGGCTAAAACCCTCGGCATAACTAACACAATTTCACAATTATAAAAATTGCACTAGGATACATAAATGCACTTCGTAACAAAACAGGTACTGTCTCATAATTACTTAAGGACAATACCCTCGCTTTATTTTTTACTTTATCTCTCAAATCCTTCTTTTCTTCATTTTAATTTCTACATCTGAAAACATAATATTAATTCCTCCAAAATCACATTATCCCAGTCTCGCATTCTACTAATAATATAATTATAACATGTTATAATATCAAAAATATGATACTACACCTTAATTTTATTAAGTTACAGTGCCCTTTCTATATTTATAAAAAAAGCACACCAAGTCTATATTTATAAGACTTGGTGCGCTTCACTAATACTATTTAATTTTTACTTTGATTAGTCTCGGTTGTTAATCGCTGCATGGGCGGCAGCTATCATAATAGACCAATGGCCATTTTTACGCATTATGGAACACTTTTAAATTTCGTTCTTATACTTTGAAGACCAGTCTTTCCAATCAAAGTCTTCTTGTTTTTGTAGTGCTTCTTGCATCCTTTCAAAGGATGCTTTATCTATAGGTACAAAAGTGTCTCCTGGTATAGGACGAAACTTGGGAAGACCCAATTTTCTTATTATCCCTAACCCTAATTTATAAGATATTAGCAATTTGTGAGGTACAACATAGGGCCATCTGGATCATTATCTTAAAAATTTTAGTGGTGTAAAATTTTTTATTGTTATTGAATCTTTGGATTGATAGGGCGTGTTTGAGAGATATCATCATTCCCGTCAAAGAAATGTTTCATTCCTCTGACCAAAGAGTCATCTTCCAAAACACTCCATAGATGATACCCTAAATCTTCACGCTTAAGTAAAACCTCTTCTAAAACCTGAACAGTACCAAAATCCTTAAGTTCATGAGCACGTGCAATTGTTTTTCTTAACATATGTTGAATTTTTATTTCATGCTCAAGGTCATTACGTAAAAAGTCGCGCATCGTATATCGACCTTCAACTTCATGTTTGATATAGGATAATTCATGTTGTGTCACAGGATGTGCCGTTGGAACTACCCCTAATCTTGCTACTCGCTCACCGACTCTATCGATATGATCCTGTGTAACATCAATATGTTCATCTAACAAATGATGTAAACTTAAGAAAGATTCTGCTCCCTCTGTTAACCAGTGATGCTTTGTATATTGGTGTAACGCAACATTTAAAGCGCATAAGTGATCATCAAGCATTAGCCCCATTTCTAAACGAACATCAGCTGGAAGACTGATCCCAGACCCTTCAGATCTTACGGTTCTTGGCTCCTGACGTAAAACCATATTTTGCGGATGGTCTGTTGTATGTCCTGGCATAGTTGTGTCAAAACCAGATTTTGATAATTTAAAGTCATCTTGAAACTTACTTACGTTTTGTTGAACCATTTTAAAGTCCTTGTTCAAAATCTCATTATGGTTTTCATTTTGCATGTTTCCACCTCTTCATTTTTTTATCATTAATTTTACCCTGCTTAATTTTCCCCTTTTTAGATTATTTATGTATAAGAAGAAAGAAGGAATTTATTTTAGATAGAAATTACATATATAAGAAAGATTAGAATTTTATTCGAGCGTTAAGAACAAAAAACAAATCGAATTAGAAAAAAGATTATGTTCTTTTATTTGGTGAATGTAGAAGGCGAAGTGTCTCTTTTTGTTAAAGTAAAGGGCAGGTTAGCTTAATAAGGGATAAATTACTAAAGAGGGAGAAAATATTAAGTTTGATATTGTCTCAAACTTTAAAAATAGAGTTAAGTTAAATGTGAGTTAGTAAAAAGTTAAAGGGTAAAGGATTTATCTATACTGTCTTTCTTTTGCTTTGAAAATATTAATTAAATATTAGTCACGTTTTATATTGAAACCATTCATTATAATTTAATTGTTCGTCTTCTAAACGACAGATATGGTATTTAGGAAATACTAACTTTTATTCAGGCGATAAGGGAAATAATAGAGAACATTGATGAGCGGAAAAAGGGCTACGTTTATGATCCAGCAAGTAATGACTATTTTTATATCCACACCTTCGTGAAGATATGTGGCCATTTTTTCGATTTAATTGATTTATTCAAGAAACTAGGGCTTTAGTAAAAGAAGAAAGGACATTACATATTAGTCATATCTAATATGTAATGTCCTTTAACTTATCTATCTTTTTTAAATTAGGTCATCTGAATAAAACAAGATGTAGGTATTTTTGATGTCCTGTAAAGTAAGCGGATATAGCTTATACTCAATTAGCCTTCTTCTGATTGTAGAATACGAAACACCAAGTACTTTGGCTAACACTAAGAGATAGCACCCTTATTTTTTCTATACCGAATCTCCCAAACCCTTGGTATATAAGGATTTATTACCTTTGACCAGCCTCTTTTGAGCCTTACTTCAATTGGTCTTTGTTGATAACCGCTGCCTGTGCTGCTGCAAGTCTTGCAATTGGCACACGATATGGCGAACAAGAAACGTAAGCTAATCCTAATAGGTGACAGAATTCAATTGAGTTTGGCTCTCCACCGTGCTCTCCACATATTCCCAGCTTAATATCTGGTTTTGTTTTCTTCCCAAGGTCTACTGCAATTTCCATTAATCTACCTACGCCTTTACGGTCTATTCTTTGGAAAGGATCCTTTTCAAAGATATTTTTATCTACATATTCTCCAAGAAATTTACCTGCATCGTCCCTTGAGAATCCAAAGGTCATTTGGCTTAAATCATTTGTTCCAAAGGAGAAGAATTCTGCTTCTTTGGCAATTTCATCAGCTGTAATACAAGCTCTTGGAATTTCAATCATTGTTCCAATTAGATATGGTATCTTTATATCATTTTCTTCAAATACTTCTTCAATAACGTTAAGAATTATTCTTTTTACCTGCTCAAATTCTTTAATTTCTCCAACTAGAGGTACCATTATTTCTGGAACTATTATATATCCTGTAACTTTATGAACATGAATTGCTGCTTCCATAATAGCCCTTGTTTGCATTGCATATATTTCTGGGTACGTAATAGCTAAACGGCAGCCTCTATGGCCTAACATAGGGTTAAATTCTTTCAAATCATTAACTACATCTAATAAATCTTCTTTTGATACTCCCATTTCATTAGCTAATTTTATTACATCTTCTTCTTCATGAGGTAAGAATTCATGTAGTGGAGGATCTAATAATCTAATAGTAACTGGTAATCCTTTTATTGCCTCAAATAATGCAATAAAGTCTTCTCTTTGCATTGGTAATAATTTAGCTAAAGCCTTTTCTCTACCTTCTAATGTAGTAGATAATATCATTTGTCTAACTGCAAAGATTCTGCTTTCTTCAAAGAACATGTGCTCTGTTCTACAAAGACCAATACCCTCTGCTCCAAACTCTAATGCTTGCTTTGCATCTTTTGCAGTATCTGCATTTGTTCTAATTTTTAATCTTCTAAACTCATCAGCCCATCCCATTAAAACTGCGAAGTTTCCTAAAAGCTCTGGTGTTTGAGTTTTAACTTCACCTTTATATACAATTCCTTGACTTCCATCTAAAGAAATATATTCACCTTCTGCAAATTGTTCTCCGCCAACTCTCATAACTCTATTTACTTCATCTATACGAATTTCTCCTGCACCAGCTACACAACATTTACCCATTCCTCTTGCTACTACGGCTGCATGTGAAGTCATACCGCCTCTTCCTGTTAATATTCCTTCTGAAGACACCATTCCTTCGATATCTTCTGGAGATGTTTCAACACGAACTAAAATTGCTCTTTCTCCTTCATTCTTTGCTTTCACTACATCCTCTGGTGTAAAGTAAATTTTACCTGTAGCTGCTCCAGCAGAAGCTGGCAATCCCTTTGTAATAACTACAGCTTCTTTAAGTGCAGCTTCATCAAATGTAGGGTGTAGAAGTTGATCTAATTGCTGTGGCTCTATTCTAAGTACAGCTTCTTCCTTAGTTATAAGTCCTTCTTCTACCATATCAACTGCTATATTAATAGCTGCCATAGCAGTTCTTTTACCATTTCTTGTTTGAAGCATATAAAGTTTTTCATTTTCAATTGTAAACTCAATATCCTGCATATCTCTATAGTGATTTTCAAGTAAATGAGTAACCTCAACAAACTGATTATATACTTTTGGCATTTTTTCATTTAAAACTTGAATTTCCTCTGGAGTACGAATTCCTGCCACTACGTCTTCCCCTTGAGCATTTAATAAAAACTCACCAAATAGCTTTTTCTCTCCTGTAGACGGATTTCTTGTAAATGCCACACCAGTTCCACATGTTTCTCCCATATTACCAAAAACCATGGATTGAATATTTACAGCAGTTCCTAAATCATCTGGAATTTCATGTAGTTTTCTATATATTTTAGCCCTTTGGTTGTTCCATGATTTAAATACTGCCTCTACTGCCATAAGTAACTGCTCTTCTGTATCCTGTGGAAAATCCTTACCCCACTCTTTTTTAACAACTTTTTTAAATTCTTCTACTATATCTTTTAAATCTTCTGCTGTTAAATCTGTATCTTGCTCAATGCCTCTATCATGCTTTCTTTTTTCTAAAATTGAATCGAACTTATATTTTTCTATGTTAAGAACAACGTCTCCAAACATCTGTATAAATCTTCTATAGCTATCATAGGCAAAACGCTCATTATTAGTAGCTTTAGCAATTCCTTTTACAGATTCATCATTTAATCCAAGATTTAGTATAGTATCCATCATACCAGGCATAGAAAAAACTGCTCCAGATCTAACGGAAACCAGTAACGGATTAGATATGCTACCAAATTCTTTGTTTGTAGTAGCTTCCAGAGCCTTTAGCTCCTTTAGTATTTCTTCCTTTAACTCAGTCCATAATTGACTATTATGTTCATAGTATTGATTACAAGCCTCTGTTGTTACTGTAAATCCTGGAGGAACTGGAAGTCCTATTCTAGTCATTTCCGCTAGATTGGCGCCCTTTCCTCCTAATAATGATTTCATTTCTAAACTTCCTTCTTGAAAAGCATAAACTAATTTTTTCAACAATGCCACCTCCAAATTTTATATACACAAGTACTGAATAAATATTTATATGATATGAAATATATCTAATATTTTCATTAAATTTAATCTTAAATTATTTACCGTTGGAAAATTTGTGCCCCATGTCTTTAAAGATTTCTAAAATAATACCAGCACTTTCTTCAACAGCTTTTGATGAAACATCAATAACAGGACAACCTAGTTTTTTCATAATTCCTTCCGCATAATCCAATTCCTCAAGAATTCTTTGCATACTTGCATAGTTGGCCTCATTTTTTAATCCTAAAGCCTTTAATCTTTCTTGACGTATTTCGATTAGTTTCATTGGATTAGTAGTTAATCCTATAATTTTCTTAGGAGGAATCTCATATAGCTCTCTTGGAGGTAAAACCTCTGGTACAAGAGGAACATTTGCTACCTTTAGATTTTTGTGTGCAAGGTACATACTAAGAGGAGTCTTTGATGTTCTCGAAATTCCAGTTAATACTATGTCTGCTTGTTTTATTCCCCTTGCATCTTTACCGTCATCATACTTAACAGCAAATTCAATAGCTTCTACTTTTCTAAAATACCTTTCATCTAGTTTACGAATTAAACCTGGTTCCTCTTTAGCTGGAATTTTCAATACACTTTCCATAGCGTGTAAAATAGGTGTCATTACATCAGCGCAAGGTATATTTAAAATTTTAGCTTCCTCTATTAAAACTTTTCTGAGTTCAGGAACAACAATAGTAAAAACTATTACTGCATGTTCATTTTTCGCCTCATCCAATATTTCGAAAACCTGTTGTTTTTCATTTATATAAGGAAATCTTCTTACTTCATAATCTTCAATGTTAAATTGACTAACAGTAGCCTTGGCAACTTGTTCTGCTGTTTCTCCTATGGAGTCAGATATAACATAAATAACAAGATGTGAACTCCCCATTTCTCTCCTCCTATTCTTTGCATAGTTCTACAAATAACTTTGTGATATTACTTTTAGATATTCTTCCAATTACTTTAACTATATCTTGCCCATTTTCTTTTATTTTCTCGACTACTGGTAGACTATCAACTTCATGATCCATAATTTTAATAGCAGCCTCGAGAGCATTATCCTCTGGTGATACAGTAGCAATATTAGGACTCCTAGTCATAATCATACCTACAGGTACTTTATTCATATCTACTCCACCCATAGCACTCTTTAGAAAATCTTTTCGTGATACAATACCTGTAAGAGATCCTTTAGAAACAACAAAAATAGTCCCAACATCTTCTAAGAATAAAGTCACCACGCCATCATAAACAGAACTTTCCTCCGTTACTATAATCGGTATAGACATAATATCTCGCACCTTCATATTTTTTACTTCTTGGGCAAAAATATTAACACTAGATTTACCTGAATAAAAGTAACCAACTTTAGGTCTTGCATCTAAAATACCCACCATAGTTAAAATTGCTAAATCTGGTCTTAGTGTAGCCCGTGTTACACTAAGGCTTTTAGCAATTTGTTCACTTGTAATTGGCTCATTTTCTTGTACAATTTTGATGATTTTTTTTTGTCTGATTGACAGTTCTATGGAAATCACCCCTTTTATATGTTATGCTATTTCCTAATGTGTTATATTATATATCTAATTTAGCACATTTGATATTATATTTCTATAGTTTTCCTCATTTTTAATAAAAAAATCTTCTCATGCTATCACATCGATTCTTGTAGTACTTAAATTTCCAACCTTCGTCTTAAAATTTTGAGTGCTAAAAACATTGCTAACTTCTACTTCTTTAGTATCTCTAATTAACTAGAAAAATTTACTCTTTTCTAGATAGCAAAAAATTACCTAAGGTTATCCCTTAGGTAATTTTCAAATTTAATATTTTAATTTTTCATCTAAATAAGCTTCTAGATCTTCAATAGAAATTCGCTCTTGTTCCATAGTATCTCTATGTCTAATTGTAACGCAATTGTCCTCTAATGAGTCATAATCGAAGGTAATGCAGAAAGGTGTTCCTATTTCATCATGTCTTCTATATCTTTTTCCTATACTTCCTGCCTCATCATAGTCTACCACATAATTTGCAGATAGTTTTTCATAAAGTTCTAATGTCTGATCTTTTAGCTTTTTAGTAAGAGGAAGTACAGCAGCTTTGAAAGGAGCTAATGCTGGATGTAACTTTAATACTACTCTTGTGTCCTTTTCGTCAATAACTTCTTCTTCATAGGCATCAACTAAAAATGCCAACATCACACGGTCTACCCCTACAGAAGGCTCTATACAGTATGGCACATATTTTTCATTGGTAACAGGATCTTGATAAGTAAAGTCTTCACCAGAATGCTGACTATGCTGTTTAAGGTCAAAGTCTGTTCTATCTGCGATACCCCAAAGTTCTCCCCATCCAAATGGGAATTTATATTCGAAGTCAGTTGTTGCTTTACTATAATGGGATAGTTCTTCTTGACTATGATCACGAATACGAAGATTTTCTTCCTTCAAGTTTAGATTTAATAGCCAGTTTTTACAAAAATTCTTCCAATAATCAAACCACTCTAAATCTTCTCCTGGCTTACAGAAAAATTCTAACTCCATCTGCTCGAACTCTCTTGTTCTAAATGTAAAGTTACCGGGTGTAATTTCATTTCTAAATGATTTTCCAATTTGCCCTATTCCAAATGGTACCTTTTTTCTTGATGTTCTTAAAACGTTTTTGAAGTTTACAAAGATTCCTTGTGCTGTTTCAGGTCGTAAAAATATTTCTGTACTAGAGTCTTCAGTTACCCCTTGGAATGTTTTAAACATTAGGTTAAATTGACGAATATCAGTAAAATCTTTTTCACCACATTCAGGACAGTTAATACTTTTTTCTTCTATGTAGGATTTCATTTGTTGGTTACTCCAACCATCTACAATAGTTTCTTCATTTTGTTTTTGCATATAATCTTCTATTAACTTATCTGCTCTAAAACGAGATCTACACTTTTTACAATCCATTAATGGATCACTAAATCCTCCAATATGTCCTGAAGCTTCCCATGTTTTTGGATTCATTAAAATAGCAGAATCTAATCCAACGTTGTATGGACTTTGTTGAATAAATTTTTTCCACCATGCTTTTTTAACATTATTCTTTAATTCTACTCCCAATGGACCATAGTCCCATGTATTTGCAAGACCTCCATATATCTCTGAGCCTGGAAAAATAAATCCTCTTGATTTGGCTAGAGAAACGATTTTTTCCATTGTTTTTTCTGTTGTCATTTTTATACCTCCTATTCAGTTTTTAGTTTAAAAAAATAAAGTCCTCCATCCCTAACTCTAAAAAGTTAGGGACGAAAGACTATTCTTCCGCGGTTCCACCCTAGTTGGCACAAGTGCCCACTTTAAATAGTATTGCTCAAAAGCGCCATTCATTAATAAACTATACTAGGCTTACACCATCCCTAGTTCGCTAATTTAGTTACATCAATTACTCCTCTTTATCACAGCAATGTATTATCTAATTTATATTTTAATTTATCAAATTATATACATTTTGTCAATATATGAAATCGCTCTTAAAATTTCTATTGGTTTTTTACAACTAAATAATTTTACTTAATTAATAATCTGCTCCATCATATAAATCGTCTAAGGTTTCGTCTTGATCTTCCTTATCTAATATAATGTCACTTTTTTTGTTCATCATATTTACATCTACACCTTTTTTTCCTCTAACCATGTTTTTAAGTTCAGTAACAGTTTCTCCGGCCATTTCATTGATATCAACAATTTCACCATTATTTTTAATTATCTCTATGGTTGTTTTAGTAGCTATTGCTGCAGAAACTCCTAACAAAGATACAATAGGAGCTAACATTACTCCAATGGCACCAGCGGTAACTGGAACATTAAGAAGAATTTCACCATCTCTTTTTAACATAATGCGAGACACATTTCCTTTTTTAATTAGATACTTTAGCTTTTCTATTATTTCGTTTCCTGCTAAAGACATAGTATTCATCCATGTTTTACCGTTTTTTTCTTCAATAGATATTATAGACTCTACAACATCTCCATTATTTTGTTCTAAAGCTTCCTTTGCTTCTTTATAAGACACACCTGTTCTCTCTCTAACTATATCAACTTTCTCTAGGTTAATATCCATAATCTCTCTCCTTCCTATTCTAATTTTTCTGCTACTTCTAAACTCTTAAAATCGTATTTACTAACATGTGTTAATATATATTGCTTTAGTATTTTTTTTAATTCATCATTTAAATAGCTACTAATTTTTAATCTTTGTATTTCAACCATATCTCTTGTTAGTAAATATGTTGCTAGTTTAATAGTTGTACTTCCAATTTTCATTGCATAGGGATCTATGCTTAAGCATAAAGGACATATTATCCCTCCTTCTGTGGAGCTGAACTTCCAAGAAGAAGCTTCTTTGCGGTTGCAATGGACACAACCTGATAATTGCGGTTTATATCCACTATAATTCATAAGCTTTATTTCAAAAGCACGAACTATAGTATTAATTTCCACATCATCCTTTTTTAATAAATATAATGTCTTTCCAAAAAGATTGAAAAGTCTATTATTTGTCTGACCCTCTGTTATTACAGCCTCTACCAATTCGACTAAATAGGCAGCATAGGATAGTTTTTTTAAGTCTTCCCTTAAGGGATAAAATATCTCTTTTGCATCACATTGACTAACTGTATATAAGTTTCTACCCTTGTATAGCACAAATTCGCTATAGCAAAAGGGCTGAATTCCAGCTAGCAAATTACTTTTTGGTCTACGAGCCCCTTTAGCAATAGCATTAATCTTCCCTGCTTTTCTAGTGAAAATTGTTAGTATACTATCAGTCTCTCCATATTTCTTGTTTTTTAATATAAAACCTTCAGTGGTAATTAACATTTTAAATTTTCTATTCTACCTTTCTATAGGAATGGTCTTAAATTTTTTAAAGAGTTGCAAGCCATTCACCATATAATGTAAACAATTACTATATTATTGTAATCTCTTTCATCTCTAATGGTGCTTTTTTATTAACTGTATTATTATTGCTACAATGCTTATCATAATCCTTTGTATATAAATAAGCATAGATATTACCAGTTTCCTTAAAGATGTTCCACATAGTTTCATTTAACATAAGTAGCTCCCCTTTCATTTTATAGTTTGTTATACTATTTTTTGTATTTAGGGGCCTACTATACATTGTAAATTTTGCTATTAATTTTTTTGTATAATATTTAAATATATAAGGAAGCATCTAATATACTTCCTTATTTTTTAGATATTTGGTCTATTCTTTAATCGTAGCCAAAGGTTCTTAATGTACTTTCACTATTTCTCCAGTCTTCCTTTACCTTTACCCATAGCTCTAAGTATACCTTCGACCCTAAAAGTTTTTCTATATCTTCTCTAGCACTTTTCCCTATCCCTTTTAATTTTCTACCACCTTTACCTATAATAATACCTTTGTGGGATTTTCTTTCACAGTATATTGTAGCATGAATATCAACCATATTTTTATCTTCCCTTTGCTTCATTAAGGTGGTTTCCACAGCTACTCCATGTGGAATTTCTTGATCTGTATAATGCAGAATCTTTTCTCTTATCATCTCTGCTACAATTAGACGCTCTGGCTGATCCGTAACCATATGTTCTGGAAAATACTTTGGTCCTTCAGATAAATATGATACTATAAGATTAATTAAGTTGTTTAAATTAGCACCCTCTAATGCTGATATTCCTATTATATGCTTAAATAGATTTGTTTCTTCGTATTTATCATATAACTTATTTAAATCTTCTTGATTCATTTTATCAATTTTGTTTATTACTAAAATAATAGGAGTCTCTATACCTTCTAGCTGCTCCATAATATATTGATCTCCAGGACCAATCGAAGTACCCTCATCTACAACAAACAAAACAGCATCTACTTCTCTTAATGTATCTTTTGCTATTCTAACCATATATTGACCTAGCTTATGCTTTGGTTTATGAATCCCTGGAGTATCTAAAAATACAATTTGATAGTCTTCTTGTGTATATACACATTGTATTTTATTTCTCGTAGTTTGCGGTTTATCAGACATAATAGCAATCTTTTCACCAATTATTCTATTCATTAATGTTGATTTTCCTACATTTGGTCTTCCGATAATAGTTACAAATCCAGACTTAAATCCCATTATTTATACCTCCATCCATTTTTTCAAGATCTTCAGGCGTAAATGAATGAGGTAGTAAATCATCTATAGTATGCACTCTAAAATCATCTTCTGATTTTGCAATTATCATTTTTATTCCTTTACCAAACTCTACTATTACCTGTCTGCAAATTCCACAAGGGTATGTGTAATCATCTAAATCACTAACAACAGCAATAGCATCTATATTCCGATCACCCTCGGAAACAGCTTTAAAAATGGCTGTTCTTTCTGCACAGTTTGTTCCTCCATAAGAAGCACATTCAACATTACACCCTGTATATACTCTGCCCTCTTTAGTAAGTAAGGCTGCACCTACAGGAAATTTTGAATAGGGCACATAGGCATTATTTTTAGCTTCTATTGCTTTTTTTACTAGTTCTTTATCTGTCAAAAATATCTCCTCCATTTGTCTATTCTGCTATAGTTACATTATCGAAGTTACGAACAACCTGAATCCAAGTTTTACCCGGATTTAAACTGAGCTCTTGTCCTGTACTATCATAGTACTTTGTAGCTCCTTCATAACTGCCCTTTTTCCATGTAATATCAATCGTTTTCCCAGTAGTTATGTATTTTCCTCTACCTTCTCCAACAGTATTCATATCTAGACGTAATTTATCATCTATTACTTTAGCAGCAACCTCTTGTATTATAATATTTGTAGCAGTAAGTATTTCTTTTTTTGTTTCATCCTTATGTTCTATACCATTATAGTATCTGTTATAAACTTTATTTTCATCATCATAAATATATGATGGTTCGTGTCCTTTAGAATATTTAATTTTTATCTCTTGTGCAATTTCTCCCATATCCATTACTTTAAGTTCTGAATTAAATTTAAATCCATCAAATTGAGGTTCAGCTCTATAATTACTTTTTTCAGCTGCTTTTTTTAGAGCATCATAACTAGAATACATGTTATGTGGCATTTTTTTATGATTTTTTCTCCAAAAAACATCATTCCCTCTACTCATAGCATCAATGTCAGCTACTTTTTTATTTTTAATATCTGCAAAAGCTTGATCACTTCCACCAACATGAACAAAATAACTGTCGAACTCTAATGCCTTTTCAATAAAATATGGTCTTGCACTTCTTATAGATCCTATTATTTCAGGCTCATTTATTAAAAATATACCTAAATATCTAGTAATATTCCCTTCAGCTAAAAATTCATATGCAACTTCTGCATCTATAAGTCCTGCTTGGGGACGAGCTCCAGATTGATTATCGAAAATAATTGCTAAAGGTCTTCTATTAACTTTCTCCTCTGGTGCATGTAGGCCACTTAAAGGTGAAACTGCACCTTCAATTTCTGGCTGTGATATTTCTTCTAATTCCTCATTTTGTTCTGCTTCAATGGTAACATTGTTTTGTTCATCATTGTCTTTTTTACTACACCCTACCCCATTCAATAAAATTGATGAAACTAAAAATATTATAATACCTCTTTTCCTCCAGTTATCCATAACCCCTCATCCTTTCTGCAATACAATTAGGTTAAAATATTCTAACCAGTAAAATAATTATTATAGGTCCTTATTACTTGGTTTTGCAATACCACCAGATACAACTAGCTTAATTGCATCCTCCACACCCATATCTAGTGCAATTAGATCCTCACTCGGAACCATAACAAACATACCAGATGTAGGATTTGGTGTAGTAGGTATAAAAACACAAACTACAGGCTTACCAGTCTTATCTGCTACCTCTTCAATACCTTCTGAAGTAATGAAACCGATAGTATATATTCCAAGCGAAGGATATTGAACTAAAACCACTCTACGAAAAGCAGTATTGGCACTACCATAAATCGTTTCTGTAAGCTGTTTAATAGGAAAATAAATAGATCTTACTAAAGGAATTCTTTTTAAAAAATATTCAGTAGTCCCAAACAACTTATGACCTGCATAATTTGTAGCAATTATTCCAGCTAGTAAAACTATACCAATTGTAATAATAATGCCTAAACCATAAACTGTAAATCCTAATAACTCTTCTATAGGTCTTCTGAAAATGCTATCTACTTTATTTAAAAACCAAAGTATAGTATAAACTGTAATTATTAAAGGAATCATTACTAATAATCCAGTTAAAAAGGTTTTTCTAATTTCTTTCCACATTTGTATCACCTGCTCTTTTCTTTTAGCTAAATATCTGAAAAAAAATGATCGTTATTAATATGCCCAAAATCCCACCTATGAGTACCTCGAAAAAATTATGAATTTTTGTCTCCACTCTACTTTGAGAAACTAATAAAGCCATAAGTGCAGATAATGTGGCTATAAACATATTTTCAGAAATAAAGGTAATAGCAGTAGCTAATGAAAAGGCAACTGCAGCATGTCCACTAGGCATTCCTCCCTGTAGTGGTGTTCCTCTACCAAAGTATGCCTTTATCGCAATAACTGTAAATATAACAACTATTAATGCGATAAAGGTAATATGTAGTGGCGATTGCCTAACATGATGAAGTACCTGTATTGTATAAGGATTAATTCTATGAAAAAAAAGTAAGTAAGCAACAATAATAGAATTAATGGCAGCAATTAGCACTGCCCCTGCTGCCACATTTTTAGCAATTTTAGCAAAAATATGGTATTTATCTGTAATTAAATCGATAGTAGACTCAATAGAAGTATTTATCATTTCCGCTACTATTACCATAGAAATTGTAAGAAATAGTATAAGAATTTCTATTCTAGTTAAGTCAAAAAATAGACTTGCAACCAATACAAGTATAGCCACAATGAAATGAATTTTCATATTCCTCTGGGTTTTCAGTGCATAAATAATTCCCTCAAATGCGTAATTTAAGCTATCGATTAGTCTTCTAACTTTCATATCATTATTACCCCATTATTTTCTAATTAAATTTAAAGACGAAAGAACAGCCTCTTCTCTATATCTCATATCCTTAGTATCCTCACTAGTGTCATGGTCATAGCCCATTAGATGGAACATACTATGAACTACTAAGAACCCCATCTCTCTTTCGAAGGAATGGTTATATTCTTTAGCCTGCTCCTCTGCCTTTTCTACAGATATAACAATATCACCTAGAAGCTTTTCTTTTAAGTCGATGGCTTGATCTTCATCCACTAAGGGAAAGGACAAAACATCAGTAGCATAATCCTTCCCCCTATAGATACTGTTTAGTTCCTTAATTTCATTGTTATCTACCAATGAAAGACTTACTTCATAGTCAATGTCCCAGTTTTCATAAAGTAAACAAGCCTCAACTGCTTTTTCTAGTAATTCTATTAATTGCTCTTTAACTTCATATTTATTTTGTCTATTATCAATTAGTAGTTCCACGGGGTTTCCCTCCCTCTTTCTTCTTAACATTCATATCAGGATACTCAATTCTCTCATGAAAGATGCTTAATATTACTTTTAGGAAAGTCTTTTTTATTTGATCTAAATCCTTTAAAGTAATATTACATTCATCTAACTGTCCATCCTTTAATTTATCTTCAATTATTTTTTCAACTAATGCTTCCACCTTCTCCTGTGTTGGTGAAGAAAGACTTCTAACAGCAGCCTCCACAGAATCTGCAATCATTACAATTGCTGTCTCTTTTGTTTGCGGCTTTGGTCCACCATATCTAAAGTTCTTTTCTTCTACACTATCTCCATTCTCACTAGTTTTAGCCTTATGGTAAAAGTATGCTACTAAAGTATCTCCATGATGTTGCTCAATAAAAGCTCTTACTTCAACTGGTAGTTTATGTTTTTTAGCAAGCTCAATACCATCCTTAACATGATCCGTAATTATTGTTGTGCTTAATGAAGGATTTAGCTTATCATGTGGATTATCGGATGTCAATTGATTTTCTTTAAAAAAGTAAGGCCGTCTAGTTTTCCCAATATCGTGATAAAAAGCTCCTACCCTAGCTAATAAAGAGTTACCTCCTATTGCATCAACTGCAGATTCACTTAAATTTCCTACTATAATGCTATGATGGTAGGTGCCTGGTGCTTCCAACAATAGTTTCTTTAACAAAGGTTGGTTTGGATTTGATAATTCTAATAGCTTTAGTGGTGTTACTACGTTGAATACAGACTCCCATAGTGGTAATGACCCTACTGTGACTATAGAAGAAAACAACCCGTTTAATAGTCCATAGAAACCAAAGGTAAGCGTCTGCATTATTTCGCTACTGTTTATAAATCCAATTCCGACGATTGTAATCATATTAATTATGCTTACAGCAATTCCAGATATAAAAATATTTGCTCTCTGTTGTGTATTTACAACACTAAATGCTCCAACTGTTCCGCCAATTAACGCCATGGCCATAAAAATAGTATTATTGCCTGTAATAATACTTATTAATACAGTTAGACATAGATTAATAAGCAAGGCCAATCTAGATTCAATTAAAATAGATAGAAGCATAGAGCAAGCAGCTACTGGAATTAAGTAAATGGAGATTCCTTGTATTACTTTAGATATTATTAGTGTAGAAATAAAAATGATATATATCATCAAAAGTCTTCCTGGTCTTTCTAACAAATCCTTATTAAATACAGCCATATATCCGATAATTAATAGTTCAATTACTAAAGCTATAGCTGCAATTCCTATATATAAAACAAAATCAACTTTACTTTCATCATTTAAAATCCCTAAATCTCGTAATAGTTCTAGTCTATCGAAGGTAATGACTTCCCCTTCTCTAAGAATACTATCTCCTTTTTTAATGATTATCTTATCCACATTTTCCCTTGCCATTTCTATCTTACTATTTGTAGCATCCTCATCTAGAAACTTATTCGGACGAATTGTGGCATAAACTATAGAAATAGCTAGATCCTTTAACTCAGCTTCAAATTCATTCAGATTAGTTATATATTCTTTAATACTATTCTTTTGTTTCTGAAGATCTTCAACATCAATACCAACATTCATATTTTGTGCCACTATTTCATTAATATAGCTCTCTAAATACTTTAACTGGTCCATAGGAGCAGTTATTGCAGTCTTTACATTAACTGCTCCTATATTAAGATCATTTTCAGAATTTAACTGTTCTATTTTTTCCAATTCCGTTAATTCTTCATCATTACGAAGCTTATATACTAATAAAAAGAATTTTTCAATATCTTTATTAACTTCTACACGAACACCTGGATTTAACTTATAAACTGGTTCTACTCCTTCGACTGCTTTTTGTCTTACGCGCTCTGTATTAAACTTATCCTCTATATCTTTTGGAGAATGTATATCTACAGGTGCTCTTTGGCCAATTACTAAGTCAAATTTTTCTGGTTTTAAGCTTGTCACTAATATAGCAAATAAACTGACAAAAAAAAGTAATGCTAGAAGAAATTTTTTAATTGATTTTTTTCGAAAAAAACCTTCAACAGAACTTCTCATATTTTCTACCCCCCTAACACTATAATTCCAGTGTTAAAATACTATTTTTCTTTTTGTACCCTCATTTGACTTTTAATATCATATTCATCATAAGCTTTAACTATTTTTTGAACTAATTGATGTCTTACAACATCCTTTCCTGTTAAATATGAGAATCCAATTTCCTCGACATTTTTCAGAACCTGTTCAGCATGCTTTAAACCAGAATGTTTTCCTTTTGGAAGATCTATTTGGGTAATATCTCCTGTTACTATAGCCTTCGATCCAAAACCAAAGCGTGTTAAAAACATTTTCATTTGCTCTTTAGTAGTGTTTTGAGCCTCGTCTAAAATAATAAATGAGTTATCTAATGTTCTCCCTCTCATATATGCTAATGGTGCTACTTCTATCATACCTCTCTCCATATACTTTTGAAACCTTTCAGAACCAAGAATATCAAAAAGAGCATCATATAAAGGCCTTAAATATGGATCCACCTTGTCCTTTAAATCACCAGGTAGAAAACCTAAACTTTCACCAGCCTCTACAGCAGGTCTTGTTAAAATTATTCTATTTACTTCTTCATTTTTAAATGCTTTTACCGCCATAGTTACTGCTAAGTATGTTTTTCCAGTACCAGCAGGGCCTATGCCAAAGGTCAAATCTTTAGATTGTATTTGTTGGATATATTTTTTCTGTCCTATGGTTTTGGGTTTAATAGGTTTGCCTCTATCAGTAACAAATATTACATCACTCGCTAAAGATTGTATTTTCTCATGCTCTCCATCCAATAGCAAACCTATTGCATATGATATATTTTGTATTGTAAGATGCTCGTTACGGTCTACTACTTCCATTAATTGTTCTATTAATTTCTCACCTAATAGAACTTCTTTTTCATCTCCAATAATTAAAATATCTCCATCTCTTTGTACAATATCTACCTTTAAATGTTGCTGAACAAGTTTTATATTTTCATCGAAATTACCAAATAATTCTTTAATAAACTTTTGTTCCTTAATTTCTATCTTCTTTTGAAATTTGTTTTCCAATAATTAGTCCTCTCCAATCTGTAATGTCTTTTGCTCTGCAATATTTTCTAAAACCTCTATAATAACTTTACCATATAAAATATCATCTTGGATAGTAAAGTCAATCTGTGTATTTAAAATTTTAGCATCTAAAGGTATATCTTTTAAAAGCTTATTTATAGCCTCCTTATGAATATGATTTTTTGCCTGAATTTCATCAATTCTTTCTTCAAATTGAATTGCCTCATAATAGTCCTCTGTTATTATTTCGACAGGTAACCCTATATTCCTCCATTGAAAGGGTCTTTTAGATTTTTTTTCAACTATATAAACATCATAAGGTATATCTCCCTTATTAAAAGAAAGTTCTATGCTACCTAAATTAAAGGTCCGCTTTTTAAATTTTTGCCCTGTTTTATCTTTTTTAATCTCAATAAGGTTTTTACTTTCAGTTGTTTCGTAGTATGTTTTAGCATATATCTCTCCATAAGAATGAACAAACATAGGTTCATCCATATTTTCTCTCTGAACTACTCCATTAATCAATAGATCTCCTTTAGTAACAATATCTCCTTCTTCAACTACAGCATCCCCATTTCTCGCTATCACTTTTTCGATTACTCCATTTTTCTTAGCTATAACATTGCAAGGGGTATTTTTATCTATTTTATCTGGTGCTAGTCTTTTCTCTACTATTTCTACCTTGGCTCTAATACCTCTAACTTCAATTCCAACCCAAGCTATTTGATCTACATCTAAAAGCAGCTCAGTTTCAATCTCCTTTAAATTAACAAGATATTTGTTTGTACCTGGCTTTAGTCCTAGTTCATTTAAACTAGATATTATTTCACTCTTTTCTAATTCTTCGTTACCAATTATTTCTATAGAAAAAATAAATGTTGAAGAAAAAACTAGAATTAGGAAACAAAAAAATGCTCCTACTAAAAGCATTTTTCTTTTTTTGAGTTTGTGTACCCAAAAAGGATACCCATTTTTTTTATGTATGGACACCCTACAACCTGCTCTTTTTACGATCTTTCTCAATTCTTTAAACCCTTGAATACCTATTTTTGCTTCCAGTGTAGTGTAGTTAATCCTCTTAATATCCCATAGATAAATACCTCTGGCTATACACATATTTATAAATCTTTCTAGTGCTAAACCTTCTACTTTTACAATTACGTAGCCTCTCATATAATTCCATAACTTTAATACTAACAATGTATCCACCCCTCAATCAATAAATTCTACCTGATTGATCTCTCCTATAATAACAATCTCTTCTGTAATAATGTTTTTTAACATTAGATCTTTACCTATAATACGCAATACTCCATTTTTAGTATTAATTCTTATCCTATTATTTGTATACTCTAATATACCTTTATGATTTTCTATATATATTTGGAGATTACCAACCATTATAATTTTAGGCAAATCAAGTATAATATCCTTTGGTAACTCTAAAATTTCAGCTAGACTTTTTTTTATTTCTTCATTTTTTTTCATTTGGCATACCTCCCATATATTCAATTTTTATGCTTACAACCATTTCATTAGACCTGTTTTTAAAGACAAAATTTGTCTGTTGCTATCACAACGATGGATGTAGCGCTCAATCTTAAAGCCTACGCTTTAAAATTTGAAGTGTCCAAAACATTACCAACCTGCCACGTTTTTATAAATCTGCAATGACTATATAATTTATACTTTTTTAGAATATAAAAAAAAGATAGGACTTAGTCCTATCTTCTTAAGCTCTTTGGTTTTTGCAAAACCTCTGACATTATAACTCCTTGAATAATAGATTTTCTATTAAATTCAATAGGTATTTCCTCTTTTCCTATTTCTTTACCATATATATCACCTTTATAGTCTTTAGAATCATCTTTTAAGGTAGTATTTAAAGCTTCTATCCTATTCTCTCTTTTAAGATCATCCTCGTTTATAATATTCTGTTGAGAAGTAGAAGGAGATTGTCTTTTTTCGGTATCTCCAAAATTTTTATCAAATTCTACTTTTAGTTCGTTGAATAAATCTTCTAAGCCACCTGAAAAAGTCTTTCTTCTAGTTTCACTAGTATTAGATACCTTTTTAACAGTTCTTTGGGCAGGGTTAGGCTTATTAGGTTGTACTTGTGGCTTTGTTGCCTTTTTATCCTTATTAAATAAGGAGGTTATAAATATAATAGCAATAAAGCCTATTATAGATCCAAAGTCCATATAATCACTTCCTTTGTCAAGAAAAAACTAATTTTTTATTTCATTAAATCTTTTCCTGTTTCACTATCTTGATCTTTATTAATTTTAGCAATAGATTCCCTCATACTAGTATCAGCAACTACATTTTGTAAGTTGTGATAGTCCATTACACCTATTTTACCTTCTCTTAAAGCTGCTGCCATCGCTCTTGGCACTTCTGCTTCTGCTTCTACAACCTTAGCTTTCATTTCCACTACAGCCGCCTTCATCTCCTGCTCCTTAGCCACTGCCATAGCTCTTCTTTCCTCTGCTTTAGCTTGAGCAATACGCTTATCTGCCTCTGCTTGGTCTGTTTGTAATTGTGCACCAATATTTCTTCCTACATCTATGTCCGCAATATCAATAGATAAAATTTCAAATGCAGTACCAGCATCTAATCCTTTTCCTAATACTGTTCTAGAAATTAAATCAGGGTTCTCTAATACATCTTTGTGAGATGCAGCCGAACCTACAGTTGTAACAATACCCTCACCAACTCTGGCAATAATTGTTTCTTCTCCAGCTCCCCCAACAAGTCTTTCAATATTTGCTCGCACTGTTACTCTAGCCTTAACCATTACTTCGATACCATCTTTTGCAACTGCTGCTATTTTAGGAGTTTCAATAACCTTTGGATTAACGCTTACTTGAACAGCTTCTAAAACATTTCTACCTGCCAGATCAATTGCAGCAGCTCTTTCAAACTCAAGACCAAGTTCTGCTCTTTGAGCTGCTATTAATGCATCTACTAGGCTATTTACATCTCCACCAGCTAAATAATGTGCCTCAAGATTATCTATGTCTAGATTTAATCCTGCTTTAGTGGCTTTAATTAAAGGATTAACAATACGACTTGGTTGAACCCTTCTAAATCTCATTCCAACTAAAGTGAAAATACCTACCTTAACTCCCGAGAAAAAAGCTGTAATCCATAAACCTACTGGTATAAAACTTAAAATAATCGAAAGCACAATAAATACAACTGCAATTGCAACAATTAAAAATACTATTTCTGGCATAAAATCCCTCCTAATTAATTTTTTGAACTACTATTCTGCTACCTTCTATTCTACTAATTTTTACTAATTCCTCTTTTTCTATAAATTGACCTTCAGAAATTACATCTAATAACTCTTCATCTATGGATATTGTGCCCGATGGTCTAAGTGGAGTAGTTACTATACCAGTTTGTCCTATATACTTACTATAATCCACAAATGAAGTATATCCTTTTTCTTTATCTAGTTTAGTGTTTAGTACTATACGACTAAAATGCTTATTTCTAGGAGCATATTTAAAAATAAGCACCAACACAACTATAGTTAAAATCAATGAAACAAAAATAGATATCATTGCAGTAGTAACACTGCTGGATGCTAAGAAAATACTTATGGCTACACACACGATTCCACCTACACCTGCTACACCGAAACCTGGTATAAAAGCTTCTATTCCTAATAAAAGAATACCTACTAAAAATATGACGGCAGTTATTAAACTAGTATTTCCAGCTAATATATTTCCACCAAAATAAAGGGCAAAAGAGATCAAACTTACAGTCCCCCCTATACCAAAACCTGGCATAAATATTTCAACTAAAAGTCCTATAAAGCCTGCTGCTAGTAGCAAAGGTGCAATATAAACATTACTAGCAAAGTTTGCTAGATGAATACTATTAGTAGTTTCTGCCATAATAATGTTACTATAGGGTAAGGATAAAGAACTTAAAATTTGGTCATAATCGCTGGCGACTATATCGGTAAATCCTAAACTTTTAGCCTCTAATGTAGTTAGATTTAGTAATCTACCTCGTTCAATAATACCAGGTATAGCTATAGATTGATCTGCCATAGCTGCTACTATATCTTCTTCCCTACCTTTTTCTTGTGCGACGCTCCTGAGTATGCTAACCCAAGTAGAAAGTATCTTCTCCGTATTAGGGATAGTTTCTGCAGATCCAATAGTACTACTAGGTGCCATAGCTATAGTATCCGAAGAAATTGTCAATAAAACTCCAGCAGATTCTGCTTTCGTATTAACAAATGATATGGTAGGTATACTTGTATTTAAAATCAATTGGCTTATCTTTTCAGCAGAGTCAATTCTTCCACCATAAGTATCAATTTCAAATATTACTGCAACAGCTCTAGGATCTTTTTCTATAATGGACAAGTTATGTTCTACATATTGATATACAGCGGGAGTTATTTCTCCTCTAATTGGTATTACATATACATTCTCTCCATTTACATTTGCATTGGCCACTATAGAAAATAACAGAGTAAATATTAATATCCCTAAACAACATATTTTTTTTCTTGTCATAGCTCCCCTCCTCTCCTATTATATATATTCCCTTTTAATATATATTAAACTATTTTTTAACACAAAAAACAAGTTTAATAGAATTAAACCCACCTTACCACTAAATTTAGGTGGGTAATTATTTTTTAATTTTAACATCAGCAACTATTGGATAATGATCTGATGCCCTTTCACGTATAATTCTATAGTCCTTAGCTTCTATATTAGAACTTATAAAAATATAGTCAATTCTTCTGGATACAAATGGGACTTCAAAAGTAGATATATAATTATTATTAGTTACATAACCTACATCTGTAAGCTTTTTACTTATTTCATGAACCTCTCTACTATTATACATAGTATTAAAGTCTCCAACTAAAATAACTTCGTTTGAAAGAGTGCTTAAATACTTGCTAATTGCCTGTACTTGAACTAGTCTTTCTGAAGCAGTTAATCCTAGATGGGTGTTCAAAAAGTTTATTTTTTGGTCATTTATATCTATTACTGCTGATAATAATCCCCTTTGTTCTCTTCCACTTGGTATTTTTAAATTCTCATATGATACTATTGAATATTTACTTAATATACCATTTCCATACTTTGCACCAATTATATTTACATTATCACCATATACATAATTCATAGATAATTTATCTGCTAAATATTTTAATTGATTTTGAAATTTCGAACGAGCAAAGTTTGCATCTACTTCTTGCAATCCAATAATATCAGCTTCACTATCTTTAATAATATTGGCTATTTGATCCAGCGTATAAATTCCTAAGAGATTTTTGCCATGATGAATGTTATATGACATAATCTTCAACTCTTCTATCCCACTCTCTTTAAAGGATGTGCCTCTATCTAAATTTACTTCTTGTGTTTGTAAATTAATAAATTCAAAAGATCGTGGATGTTCTATTTCATTATATACAACGAGCTTATTAAATCTATTGAAGGCTACAGAATCCTTTGTAATGTAAAAAATATTATTATTATTCTTAGCATTATCCTCTAATTTTAGTACAGGATTTGTTAAAGAAATGGAATGAGTCATTTGTTTATTTTCATCAAATACATCAAATGTAATGCTCTTAATATTGGTTGGTGCAATAACTTCAAGATGAGATATACCTTCATCATTAACATATTTAATTACATTTACATGTTGCCGATAAGCTACTCTAAGTGTAAATAAAAATCCTAATAAAAAGAATATAAATATAGTTCGGCTCCATTTTTTCATGTCTTTACCCCCGTAGAACACTATATTAATAGAATAATGTGATTATATCATAAACAAAGAGTGTACTATATTGGTATTTTATACAAAATAAATAAACCCGGATATAATCCGGGTTAGTTTTTTACTATTGTAAAATCTTTCTTACTATTTGATTAACTACTTTTCCATCAGTTCTGCCTTTTAATTTAGGCATTGCTGTAGCCATTATTTTTCCCATATCTTTCATAGAGGTAGCACCGGTATCGGCAATAACCTCCTTAATTATTGTTTCAATTTCTTCTTCTGACAATTGTTCAGGTAAGTATTCCATAAGCACATCTACTTCTTGTGCCGCTTGTTCAACTAAGTCTTCTCGACCACCCTTTTTAAACTCTTCAATGGAATCTCTTCGTTGTTTTGCTTGCTTAGAAATTATTTCAATAACTTCTTCATCCGTAAGCTCAACCCTTTTATCCACTTCTATTTGTTTTATGTCAGCACGAATCATTGTAATAACATTTTTTCGAAGTTGGTCTTTATTCTTCATGGCATTTTTTAATTGGTCAGCTAATCTCTCTTTGAGGGACATTTTATTTTCACCTCTACCTTAAGAAACCCTAGTCAAATAACTAGAATTTGCTTTTATTTCTTCGTGCGGCTTCAGCCTTTTTCTTACGCTTTACACTAGGCTTTTCATAGTGCTCTCTTTTTCTTACTTCTGATAAAATACCAGACTTAGCGCACTGTCTTTTAAATCTACGAAGAGCATTATCTAGTGATTCATTATCTCTTATTTTTATCTCTGACATCTTACTTTCCCTCCCTCCGCTAGCAAGCGCTGTGCTTTATCTATAGCAACATAATGGCTATATTGCAAGTGGGATTTAACAATACTTAGTTATTATACATTAAAATTTCAACTTATGCAATAGCTATTTTTAACCTGGAGGCCACTGAAGTTGTCTTCCACCTAAAAGGTGAAAATGCAAATGGTTCACTGTTTGACCGCCATTGCTACCGCAGTTGTTTACAATTCTAAATCCCTCTTGCTCTAAATCAAATTGTCTAGCTAAATGTCCTATAGCTGCGAAGATTTCGGGCATAATAATTTTACCATCCTCTTCCATTACATCCATAGTAGTTGGAATATGCTTTTTAGGTACAATAAGCAGGTGTGTAGGTGCTTCAGGATTAATATCCTCAAAAGCTATTACATGTTCATTTTCATAGACTAAGGTAGATGGAATTTCCCCCTCTATTATCCTACAAAAGATACAATTTGACATCAATTACACCTCCTTACTGTTCGTCTATATCTATTTTTATTCAACATAAAATTAGAAATTCCTCTTTTAAAAACTATTTCTTTTCTCCTAAAATATAATCTTGTCTTAGTTCTTTAAGGGTAACTATATCTAATTCGCCTTCTTTTACATCATTAGCAGGAGCTAGAATCTTTAAATAGTTATCAGTATATCCCTCGACATAGCCAGTAACATCTTTTGAAAATGCTTCAAATAAAACCTTCTTATTTCTACCTATAAACATAGTACGGTAATTGTCCTTTAATTGTTCCCCTAATTCAATTAATTTTTCACTACGATAGTGTTTTATTAGACCATCCACTTGATTTGTATATTTTGCTGCTGGTGTTCCAGTTCTAGGCGAATATTTAAATACATGAATTTCACTAAATCCAATTTCTTTTACGAAATTATAAGTTATATTAAATTCCTCGTCGGTTTCTCCTGGGAATCCTACAATGATATCTGTAGTTAAAGCTACTTCAGGATATACGGTTCTAATTCTGTTAACGATTTCCTTATATTCCTCTGCTGTATACTTTCGATTCATTCTTTTTAATGTTGCATTACAGCCACTTTGAAGAGAAAGATGAAAATGTTCACATATTTTTTCAAGTTTAGAAAGCTCATTTAAAAACTCATATGTAAATAAGGTAGGTTCTAAAGAGCTTAACCTTATTCTTTTTAAACCTTTAACTTTATTTACTTCCTTTAGTATATCTATAAGAGTTGAGCCTGTATCTAAGTCTTTTCCATAAGATGCAACGTGGATACCAGTTAATACTACTTCTTTAAAGCCTTTGTCAACCAGACCCTTTACTTCTTCTACTATTTCAAGTTTTCCACGACTTCTAATAGGTCCTCTAGCATATGGAATAATACAGTAGGTGCAGTATTGGTTACATCCTTCTTGTATTTTTAAAAAGGCTCTAGTTTTATCTTTTACATCTGCAATAGACATTTCCTCGAAGTGTTTAACTTTCATAATATCATCTACTAAGCTAATTTTTTCATCAACTTCACATTTTTTAACTGCTTCAACTATTTTATTTCGCTCATTTGTTCCAATAACAATATTTACCCCTTCAATAGACAAAACTTCTTTTGGAGCTGTTTGAGCATAACAACCTACAACTGCTATGATTGCCTCTGGATTATTTCTTTTTGCCCTGCGTATAAACTGCCTAGACTTTTTATCTCCAACATTAGTTACAGTGCATGTATTAATAACATAAACATCTGCAATTTCACTATCGGGTACTATATTATATCCCTCTTTTTCAAAAATCTCACCCATTGCTTGAGTTTCATATTGATTAACTTTACAACCTAATGTATGAAAAGCTACTTTTTTCACTTACGCTCCTCCTAAATCTCCTAACTCGTACATTACTAAGCTTAATATAGTAAATCCTGCGGTTTCTGTTCTAAGTATTCTAGGACCTAATGTAATAGGATAAATTTGATTTTCTATAGCCTGTGTCACTTCTCCTTCATCAAATCCACCTTCTGGCCCAATCCAAATTCCTACTTTTTTTATAGACAATTTTGCCTCTTCAGATAGAGAGCAAATAATACTCTTAAATCCCTTGTCATCTTGATTTTCATAGGGCATTATATTTAATTCATTTTCTTTGCTATGTTCTATTGCCTCCTTAAAGCTAAGTGGCAAATGGATACTAGGGACTATACCTCTCTTACTTTGTTTAGCTGCTTCTAATGCAATTTTTTGCCATCGATCTACCTTTTTTTCCTTGTCCTTATCATTATTAAATTGAACAATGGTTCTTTCCATATCCACAGGTATAATTTCTGTTATACCTAATTCCGTAGTTTTTTGTATGATTAAGTCCATTTTAGTAGACTTAGGAATTCCCTGATACAAAACAACCTCAATCGGAGACTCTTTAGCAGATTTCCTATTATCTATAATTGAAAGCAATACATCATTCTTATTAATTGACTCTATTTTACAAACATATTCATTATTTACTCCGTCGCATATTTCTACTATATCTTCCTCTTTAAGTCTTAGTACCTTGGAAATGTGTTTAACATCTTCATCTTTAATAACAATTTGTTTTTGTATTAAGTCAATTTGATCAGAGGTAACAAAAAAACGATGCATATTATTCTCCTTTTACTTTAGAAACAATTACCGCCCATTCGCCTAATGTTTCTACTTGTATTACTTCTAACCCGTTAACTGCTAGATTCTTTTTAACTTCATCAATTTTATCTAAAATAATTCCCGAAGCAATAAAAAGTCCATCACTGTTTAAGAAACCCTTTATATCTTTACTCAGAAGTATAATAATATCTGCTATAATGTTCGCTACAACTATATCAGCCTTTTCTTTAACTACGTCCATTAAATTACCATGTCTTATTTCTACCGCATCATCAACTTTATTTTCTATAACATTTTTCTTAGCTACATTAACTGCAACCTCATCAAAGTCTACACCTATAACCTTTTCGGCACCTAACTTAGCAGCAACAATAGATAGTATTCCACTGCCACAACCAATATCGAAAACTGTAGATTCTTTAGAAATACGTTCTTCTAATTGTTGTACACACATCATCGTAGTTTCATGAGTACCTGTACCAAAGGCCATACCTGGATCCATTTCAATAATTATTTCACCTTCCTGAGCCTCATATTGCTCCCAAGTTGGTTTAATCACAATATCTTTTCCTATCTTAGTTGGCTTGTAGTATTTTTTCCAGGAAGTACTCCAATCTTCTTCATTAACTTCAAGCGTACTAACTTCTCCTGTACCAATATTTAGTCCAAACTCTGGTAAAGTACTAATAGATTGTTTAATTAAATCTATTTTTTCAACAAGATCCGAAGACTCAGGAATATATCCTTTTACTATTGCTCCTTGTTCTAAGTCAATTAGTGACTCATCCACATAATCCCAAGCTTTTTCATCGCTGTTTACTAAAATAATATCGTAGGGATCTTCAATTACAACTCCAGATACTCCTGCATCGTATAACACATTGGCAACAGCCTCTACTGCTTCTGTAGTTGTTTTTATTGATACTTCAATCCATTTCATTAAATCACATCTCCTAAATAATGCATAAGATTTTAACCCTATTATACCCTATAATCTTTTAAAATAGCAATTTATTAGTGCATATATTGAAGAATCACTCTAAATTATTAGAGTGATTTTAACTATACGCCAAAAACATCCTTAACTTTATTGAAAAATGACTTTCTTTGCTCATGTACTTCTTCTCCACTTTCTGACGCAAAAGTCCTTAACATATCCTTTTGTTTTTCGGAAAGCTTTGTAGGCACTTCAATTATAACTTTTACATATTGATCACCCTTACCATATCCTTTAGGGTGAACAATTCCCTTTGATTTTAGCCTGAATATAGTACCGCTTTGCGTACCTTCAGCTATTTTATATTTTACTTTTCCTTCTAATGTAGGTACCTCTAGCTCATCACCCAGGGTTGCCTGAACAAATGTAATAGGCATTTCACAAATAATATCATATCCATCTCTTTTAAAAATTTTATGAGGTAGAACATTTATAACTACATAAAAATCTCCTGTAGGACCACCCTTAATACCTGGTTCTCCTTCACCACGTATAGATATTACAGAACCTGTATCCACACCAGCTGGGATTTTTACTTTTAGCTTTCTTAGTTTTCTAATTTTTCCCTTACCATTACATGTGCTACATGGTGTTTCTATAATTTTTCCATCTCCATTACATTCATCACATGGACGAACGTTGACTATTTGTCCTAATGGAGTTCTTTGGGCAAATTTAACCTCACCTGTTCCATTACACTTTTTACATGTATTAGTTGTTGTTCCAGGTTTTGCTCCTGTGCCATTACAAGTATTGCAACTATCATTTCTATAAAACTCAACCTCTTTTTCTACTCCAAAGGCTGCTTCTTCAAATGTAATTGTTGTTTCATATTGAAGATCTGCTCCTTTTTGGGGTCCGCTTCTTCTTCTGGATGATGAAAAACCGCCACCAAACATATCAAATATATCCCCAAATATATCTTCAAAGCCTCCGCCACCACTAAAACCACCAAAGCCTTCAAAACCACCGCCACCATTGCCATTCATCCCTGCATGGCCAAATTGATCGTATCTTTTTCTTTTATCTGGTGAGCTTAGCACTTCGTAGGCTTCATTTACTTCCTTAAATTTTTCTTCTGCTTCCTTATTATCAGGATTTCTATCTGGATGGTATTCCATAGCCATCTTACGATAAGCCTTTTTTATATCTTGTTCACTGGCATCTTTACTTACACCTAATACTTCATAATAATCACGTTTACTCACTATTTCACCGCCTTGCTAAATATATAGGGTAAGAATACTGATATTGAGGACACCCAAGGGTGTCCTCAATAACTTAACCTATTACTTGTCTTCGTCCTCTACAACCTCATAATCTGCATCAACTACATTTTCTTTATTAGTAGTTTCATCACCTGAGCCATGTGCTTCTCCTTCAGCCTGCTGTGCTTGTTGATACATTTGTTGAGAAATTGCATGGAAAGCATTTGTTAAATCTTCAATTGATTTTTTCATATCTTCTACATTATCACTTTCAAGGGCTTTTTTCAACTTTTCTACTTCTTCTTTTACTTTTGACTCATCCTGAGCACTTACTTTCCCTTCAAGCTCTTTTAATGTTTTTTCAGTTTGATATATTAATGAGTCTGCTTGATTTCTCACTTCAACACTTTCTTTACGTTTTTTATCTTCTTCTGCAAACTGCTCTGCTTCCTTAATTTTTCTTTCAATTTCTTCATCGTTTAAGTTACTTGAAGCAGTAATTGTAATATTCTGCTCTTTACCTGTTCCTAAATCTTTAGCAGATACATTAACAATACCGTTGGCATCGATATCAAAGGTAACTTCAATTTGTGGAATTCCTCTTGGTGCTGGTGGTATTCCGCCTAACTCAAATCTTCCAAGGGTAATATTATCCCCTGCCATTTGTCTTTCTCCTTGTAATACGTGGATATCAACTGCAGGTTGATTATCAGCAGCAGTAGAGAACACCTGACTCTTTCTCGTAGGAATTGTTGTATTTCTTTCTATTAATTTTGTAAAGACTCCACCTACTGTTTCAATTCCTAATGATAATGGAGTTACGTCTAATAATAATACGTCTTTTACTTCTCCTGTAAGTACTCCTGCTTGAATTGCAGCACCTAAAGCAACACACTCGTCTGGGTTAATACCTTTATGTGGATCTTTACCCGTTACACTTTTTACGGCCTGTTGTACTGCTAGTATTCTAGTTGAACCACCAACCAAAATTACTTTATCCACTTCATTAGCGGATAATCCCGCATCGCTCATAGCTTTTTTAACTGGTCCTAAGGTTTTTTCTACTAAGTGAGATGTAATTTCATCAAACTTAGCTCTTGTTAAATCCATATTCAAATGTTTTGGTCCTGTGCTAGTTGCAGTAATAAATGGTAGATTAATATTTGTTGTCATAGTACTAGAAAGCTCTTTTTTAGCCTTTTCAGCAGCTTCATTTAATCTTTGTAAAGACATACTATCTTGTCTTAAATCTACACCTTCTTGCTTTTTAAATTCTTCGGCAATATAGTCTATTACTACTTTATCGAAATTATCTCCACCTAAGTGGTTATCTCCACTTGTTGATAACACTTCAAATACTCCATCACCAAGTTCTAGTATAGATACGTCAAATGTTCCTCCACCTAAGTCATATACTAATATTTTTTGATGTTCCTCTGTTTTATCTAGTCCATATGCTAACGATGCAGCCGTTGGCTCGTTTATAATTCTTTGTACATTAAGTCCTGCAATTCTACCTGCATCCTTGGTTGCTTGTCTTTGACTATCTGAAAAATAAGCTGGTACTGTAATTACTGCATCTGTTACAGTCTCTCCTAAATAAGCTTCCGCATCTGCCTTTAATTTTTGAAGAATCATTGCAGAAATATCTTGAGGTGTATATTGTTTTCCATCAATATTTACTTTGTGATCATATCCCATTTGTGTTTTAATGGACATAATTGTTTTATCAGGATTTACTACTGCTTGTCTTTTCGCAGGTTCCCCTACAATTCTCTCTCCATCTTTACCAAATGCTACAACTGAAGGTGTTGTTCTATTTCCCTCGCTATTTGCAATAACTACTGGCTCTCCACCTTCTAATACAGCAACACATGAGTTTGTAGTTCCTAAGTCAATTCCAATTACTTTACCCATCGTGATTTCCTCCTTATATATAAATATTTTAAAATATTATTTTATACTTTATCTTGATACTTTAACCATTGCTGGCCTTAATACTCTATCATTTATTTTATAACCTTTTTGGAGTATATCTATAACACAGTTAGCTTCTCCATTTGTTTCCTCCTGCATTACTGCATAATGAAGATTCATATCAAAAGGTTTTCCTAAAGCTTCAATTTCTTCTACTCCATGTTTAGTTAGAGTATCTATTAATTGCTTATATACTAAATTAATTCCTTCTAATAAAGAATTATCTTCATCGATATCGGTTTGGGACTGTATAGCCCTTTCTAAATTATCTATTATATTTAGCAAATCCGATGCAATTTTTTCATTTGCATAAAGATAAATTTCTCCTTTTTCCTTTTCTACACGCTTCTTGTAGTTTGAAAAATCTGCTTGAAGTCTCTGAAATTGGCTAAAAACATCTTCGTATTCTGCTGTCTTTTCTGCTAATTTCTCTTCTAAATCTTTAAAGTTTTCATCTGTTTCCTCAATTTCATCCAAGGTAGCTTCTAGGTTGTTATTCGCAGTTTCTTTGTTTTCTTCTATGCCTTCAACCTCTTCTTGTTTAATATCCTTCAAAATATTCCACCTGCCTTATTATCATTATAATTTTATGTAAAAGAGCAAAATTAACATCAATCAAAACATGGATAGAAGTGTAAAATGCTAAGCACTTTACACCATCATTCTATCTATTTATATCTATTCTTCAGCAATTCACTAATAACTTTGCTAACCTCTGCCATTACACTTACAACAGTAGAATAATCCATCCTTGTAGGTCCAATAACACTAAGCCAGCCCAGAGTTGTATTATCTACCTTATAGGTGGCTGTAACTAAGCTACAATCCTTTGCCTCTTTATATATATTTTCGCTTCCAATTGAAACACTAAGGCCTTCATTGCTAAAAGAAGTAATTAAACTACTTAATAGTTCCTTTTCTTCTAACAACTCTAGAAAGGATTTTGCCTTAAAAATATCATTATACTCCGGAAAGTTAAATATGTTCATGGCTCCATTTAAAAACATATTTATATGACTAACTTCATCTAAAGATTGAAATATTTCAGGAATTATTTTATCTATTATGCTACTAGAATTTATAAACTCTTCACTTAATATTTCAATTAATGATGCCTCAATGTTTTTAATAGCCAAACCATGAAGTTTATCATTTAAAAAGTTGGACATCGTTTGAAAACTACTTTTACTAACTTGATCACTTAATCTGATAATAGGTTTCTTTACCATACCACTATCTGTAACTATGACAGCCAACATATTCTCTGTATCAATCGGAACTAATTGAATATGTTTTAATTTACTTTCCTTTATTTGTGGTGCTAAAGCAACAGCTGTATAGTTAGTAAGCTGTGACAATAACTTTGAGCTATACTGTAATATTTGCTCAATTTCAGCAACCTTATTAAACAAGTCTAATTCCAAATAATCTCTTTCAATATCCACCATCTTTTTTAATGACATAAATTCATCTACATATAATCTGTATCCTTTGTCAGACGGAATACGCCCTGCTGAAGTATGAGGTTGTATAATAAATCCTAATTCTTCTAAGTCAGCCATTTCATTTCTAATTGTTGCTGGACTTACTCCCAGATCATATTTTTTTGATAATGTTCTTGAACCAACTGGCTCTGCTGTTTCAATATAATCCTGTATAATGGCCTGAAGTATTTTAAGTTTTCTTTCATTCAACATAGAACCACCTCGGATTGTTAGCACTCTATCTTGTTGAGTGCTAATGATTCTGTCTTTAAAATATCATTTCATTTTATTTTTGTCAATAGTTTTTTTCATATTAATCTAATAACATTTCTTGAAAAACAATATTAGAAAGATCAATACCCTTTTGAGTAAGTTTAATATGCTTTTCATCCCAATATAGTAGATTCTGTTCTTTAAACTTATTAATCTGGTACTTATATATTTCAAAGGGCGAAATATTGAATCGCTTAGTAAATTCTTCTATAGAAACTCCTTCCATCATCCTTAAACCTAAAAACATAGTTTCGCTAATTTCATCCTTAATTGAAACATCTGTTTCATTTTCTATAGGTACTTTACTCTCTTTCAATAAGCTAATATATTCTTCTATTTGATTTACATTGCTAAATCTCTTTTTATTAAAATAAGAATGTGCTCCCGAGCCTAAACCTATGTAGGGTTTATTCTGCCAATATATTAAATTGTGCTTGCATTGAAATCCCGGTTTAGCAAAATTAGATATTTCATAATGATTATATCCATTTTTCTCTAAGTATTCTATTGTATAATGATACATTTTTAATTCTAATTCTTCATCAGGAAGTATAATTTTTCTGTTTTTTACCCAATCATAAAATGGAGTTTCTTTCTCAACTATTAAACTATATGCTGAAATATGGGGTATTTCTAATGATACAATTTTCTCCAAACTTTCTTCCCAGTCACTTTTCTTTTGCCCTGGCAGAGAAAACATTAAGTCTGTATTAATATTTGTAAATCCTGCATTTCTGGCTTCCTCTAAATTTTTTATATAATTCTCAAAGCTGTGGATTCTACCTAATGTACTTAGTAAATTATTCTGACATGCTTGCAGTCCTATGCTTAATCGATTAATTCCGCTCTCATAATATGTTTTTAAATTATCATAAGTCAAAGTCCCTGGATTAGCCTCCATAGAAACCTCCGCACCATCCTCTATTGAGAAGTGTTTGTCTACTGTCTCCATAATCTCAGCTATTTGGTTTCCACTTAAAATAGATGGAGTACCACCACCGAAAAATATTGTACTTATTTTATAATCCTCTAAAACAGATTTATATAGAACTAGTTCTTTTTTTAATGATGTTATATAATCATCAATTAGATGTTTCTTTCCACCATAAGAGCTAAAATCACAATAGTAACATTTTTTTTCACAGAAAGGTATGTGTATATATAGTGATATTAAATTCATATTTTTATTCACCACCAATTCATTTAGGTTTTACCTGATAATATAAAACTAGTAGCACTCCCTAGGGCATACTACTAGTCTTGTAGATATTATTAATCGTCTAGCTTAAGTACAGACATAAAAGCTTTTTGTGGCACTTCTACGTTTCCTACTTGTCTCATACGTTTTTTACCTTCTTTTTGTTTTTCAAGAAGCTTTTTCTTTCTTGATATATCTCCGCCATAACACTTAGCTAATACATCTTTTCTAAGTGCTTTAATAGTTTCACGAGATATTATTTTAGCTCCAACTGCTGCCTGTAGTGGTATTGGGAATTGATGTCTAGGAATTTCATCTTTTAATTTTTCACACATAGACTTACCTCTAGAGTATGCCTTGCTCTCATGCACTATAAAGGATAATGCATCTACCTGCTCACTATTTATCAGAATATCCAGTTTAACTAAATCGGACTGACGATATCCTATAAGCTCATAGTCTAAAGAACCATATCCCTTTGTCCTTGATTTAAGCGCATCAAAGAAGTCATAAATTACTTCATTTAGAGGCATTTCATAATGAAGATTTACTCTAGTGTCGTCAATATACTGCATGTCTTTCATTTCACCACGGCGATCTTGACATAATTCCATAACTGCGCCAACATAAGTATTTGGAACCATAATTGTAGTCTTAACAATAGGTTCCTCCATAATACGTATTTCCTGTGGCACAGGCATATTTGCAGGATTCTGAATCATTAAAACTTCACCATTTGTTTTAGTAACCCTATATATAACACTAGGTGCTGTAGTTATAAGATCAAGATTAAACTCTCTTTCCAATCTTTCTTGAATAATCTCCATATGAAGAAGACCAAGAAAACCACATCTAAATCCAAATCCTAATGCTGCTGATGTTTCAGCTTCAAAAACAAGTGCAGCATCGTTTACTTGAAGTTTTTCTAGTGCATCTCTTATATCTTCATATTTTTCACCTTCTGCTGGGTAAATACCACAATACACCATTGGATTAACTTTTCTATACCCTGGTAGTGGTTCTAATGTTGGTCTTGATGCATCAGTAATTGTATCACCTACACGACAATGTCTAACATCTTTAACACTGGCAGCTACATATCCTACATCTCCAGCAGATAAATACTCCATAGGTATAGCTCCTGGCGAAAAGGCACCTACTTCAACAACCTCAAATTCTTTATTAGTAGCCATCATTTTTATTTTCATACCTTTTCTCATTTGGCCTTCCATAACCCTAATATAAGCTATAACTCCTTTATAGCTATCATAATACGAGTCAAATATTAATGCCTTCAATGGAGCATCCTCATCACCAGTAGGAGATGGTACATTTTTCACAATAGATTCTAATACATCTTCAATATTTAATCCTTCTTTTGCAGAAATTAAAGGTGCTTCACTAGCATCTAGTCCAATAATATCTTCAATTTCGGCTTTAATTTCATCTGGCCTAGCACTTGGTAAATCTATTTTGTTAATAACTGGTACTATCTCTAAGTCTTGCTCTAGAGCTAAATATACATTTGCTAATGTTTGTGCTTCTATACCTTGTGCCGCATCTACAATTAAGACAGCTCCTTCACAAGCTGCTAAACTTCTGGATACTTCATATGTAAAATCCACATGTCCAGGAGTATCTATTAGGTTTAAATAATATTCTTCTCCATCCTTTGCTTTATACACAAGGCGGATTGTTTGTAGCTTTATTGTAATTCCACGTTCTCTCTCTAAATCCATATTATCTAGCATCTGGTTTTGCATTTCTCTTTGAGAAATTAGCCCTGTATATTCGATAAGTCTATCCGCCAAGGTAGATTTGCCGTGATCTATATGGGCGATAATGGAAAAATTACGAATTTTCTTTTGTCTATCGCTTGGCATACCTCTTCCTCCTTAATTATCTTCGATCTATTGGTATGGCTCACGCTTTCTGTAAGCCTAAGGTCAAGCATTACCTACTCGCAATAAGTACAACTAAGATTCAGATGGAGTTAAAATTCCACCTGAATCTAGTTTTTTTATCGCATAATCCTTTCAATTATATCACAATAGCTTTGTATTTTGTAGCTATAAATAAACAATTTTTAAGATTTAATATTTATATAAATTTTATCAAAAAAATGTCGGGTTATCCGACATTTTTATTGTAATACTTTTTGCCATTTATTTTCAATAAATTTTTTTATATTATAAGTCACTTCGCCAAATTCTGCAAATCTTTTATTTATTTGGTCTTGTATCTTTGACATATCAACTAAATGAGACTCGCCCATTATATGTACTATATATTGTCCATTTTCTAATTGTTTATATCCTATTAAACTATACTCATCTATACCTAACATTCCTCTTATTTCAAAATCTACAGCTATCAATCCGAAGATTAGTAAGATAATCTGTGCAAATAGACATATTTTAAAATATTTTTTTGATTTTTTTTCTACTTTTTTACGTTCGACTCTGCTCATCCACATCACCATTAATATTGTGGACTTTTTTATATTTTTTAAACCTATTCTTCTAATAATTTTAATGCATCACCCAAAACATCTGCCAAATAATATCCAGCTTTTTTTGCTTCCTCTATAGTGTTAGTATTGCTTCCTAATTCTATTAAAGCAGCATTATCGGTTAAAAATTGATTGTAGCTTCCATATCGATTTACTAAAGGTTCTTTACTAAAACCAGGGTATTTACTATCACTTACAGCTTTAACAAAATGAGCAAAACTCTCTACTTCTTTTCTGTTTTTAGTTTTACCACCAATAACAAACTGAAAACGTGCAACATACTCACCATTTATTTTAGTTCTGCTATTTTCAATTAAACTTAATCTATCTGATCTTGTAGTAATCTTATCGTATCCATCTCTGTGTATATCTAAAACAACTTTTATTGATGGATTTTTTTCTAATATACCTTTAGCTGTAACAACAGACCGTCCATATGAACCGTTATAAGATGGATAATCATGGTATGTATAATCATGTATTACATTATAACCTCTTTTCTCTAGCTCTTTAGTAACAATGTCTGCAACGGCAATTACAGTATATTCCTTTCTTAAACTATGAAAATTCCCCTCTGTTGCTGGGTTATAGGATTCCGTACCATGGGTATGATAAATTAAAATACTAGGCTTATCTTTCTCAATAGCTATAGACTTAGGTCTAGGTATATTTGCTAAGTCTCCATTAGAGATAGGATTTAGACTATCCACAACGCTTTCTTCACCTACTACATATATTCCTTCTTCTATTTCTCCAATATCATCTTGATCAGTTAATTCATTTTTATCAATATAGTATTCTGAGTCAATATTTGTATCTACTGTTACTGTTTTTTCTTCACCATCATAATCAACAAAATGAATTTCTCTAGACCAGTCCTCTTCTATTTCTTCATAATTATCATTTTGAGGTATGTTTGCCATCAAGGTTTCATGATGTGCAATTACTACTGGAAACTGAGCTTGTACAAAAGTTAATGGATTCTTAAAATCGATTATAAATATACTGTTAAAAAATGAAGTGTATACTTCTTTAAATGAAAAGACTGGTTTATATTGCTTTTCAACCTTTCTATTTGGAAACATATGCTGAAGTGTCTTTATTAAAAAATTATTATCTACTTTTTCATCTCTATCTAATTTAAAGACTTCACTCTGATAACTTTCGTTATTAGTTAAAACTAATGACTCTTTGTTTGATATTAACCTTACCATTGAAAATAAAACTAGCAAAATCAATAGTAAAATAATGATGTTATAATAACTTCTTGGTAATTTTTTTTTGTAATGACTCAAGTGTAGCACCTACCTTTTCATAAGTATTATATAAATAACTATGAAAAGAATAGGTGCTTTATTCCTCTAATAATAATAGTTAATGTATATAACGGTTAACATCTTTTAAATCGATTCCTGGATGGACAGCAATATTTATACCATTTGCAATGATTTGTGAAAGGTTAACAATTATTTCATCTACTTCTTTTGGAGTGACAATTATATTAGCACTATATGGCTCTAAAATTTCTCTAATTAAATCATATTTCTCTTCTTCTCTTAACTCTTTTAACATATTATAAAATTGTGATCCAACCTTTGCCTGTCTAGAAAAAGCATCAATTACTCTCTCTATTGTGTCACTAGTCAAAGTTGCAGCATCTACTACTGTTGGGACTCCTATAGCTATTACTGGTACTCCTAAGTTGCCCTCATCTAAAGCCTTCCTTTTATTTCCTAATCCAGATCCAGGTGTAATTCCAGTTGTTGAAATCTGTATTGTGGAGTTAACTCTCTCCATTTTTCTTGAAGCTAGTGCATCTACAACAATAACAATGTCTGGTCTTGAGTTTTCCACTATTCCCTTTACTACTTCACTTGTTTCTAATCCTGTAGTTCCCATTACTCCTGGAGAAATAGCACTTACCTCAGAAACATCTACATCATCTTCTTTATTATATAACTTAAATAGATGCCTTGTAACAAACACCTTTGATACAACTTTAGGACCTAAAGCATCTGGTGTTACATCCCAATTTCCAAGCCCTACTACAAGTACTTTAATATTATTCTTCTTTGGCAATATAGCTTTAAGCTCTTTTGCTAGCAGCTTGCTCATTTCGTCCTTAAAATCTGCATCGGCCTTTCTAAGGCTAGCACTTTCCAATGTAATATATTTCCCCCTTGGCTTTCCAATAATTTGTGCGCCCTCATCATCTAGTACTTCTACTCTTGTAACTATAACATCTCCTATTTCTTCATTATCAATAGCAACACCAGGGATTTCTTCATTTTTTTCTTCCTGATAAATCTCCCTAGCTTCTAAAGCTAAATCTGTACGTAGCTGAAACATATTTCCACCTTCTTTACATAAATTATAATCATATACTTAGCTTAATACTTATTATCTGTAAATTTACAATAATTATTGTAAAACTTCTAAATATACATTACTAAAAATTTATAATACAATGTTTTTAGTAATCGAATAATGTATATTTTAATTGGTTCATGTTAATAAATTAAATATAAATTTATTATTTATACTCCAAGAGAGTATATTTCTTTTTATTATTGATGACTTTTATAGAAATAAAATACTAGTAATATTTTAAGCACTTGAATTTTAAAGCTTAAGCTTTAAATTCAGTGCAACATAAAGTATTGCATAGCAATAGAATAATTTTAAGTGGGCTATGAATCAATGTAATAGCATTAGACGAATTTTTCTATTGCATTCTATATGGTTTTCTGATAAAATTACATGTGTTAATGACACACAAGGGGGTGAACACGTTGGCAAATATCAAATCTGCACAAAAAAGAATTTTAGTTATTGCTAAGAAAACAGCACAAAATAGAATGATCAAATCACAACTTAAGACTGCAATCAGAAGATTTGAAGAAGCTTTAGCCGCTGAAAACTATGAAGAAGCAAAAACAAGATTAAGACTTGTTGAGAAAAAACTTCATCAAGCTGCTGCTAAAGGAACTATTCATAAGGCTAAGGCGTCAAGAAAAGTTTCTAGACTTGCTCAAAAGCTAAACAAAGCAATATAATAGCCCCTTAATTATCTGATAAAAACCGTGTCTTAGTGTTTGCAAATAAAAAAACCAAGCGTACAAATGTACGCTTTTTTGCTTTCATTAGATTATTTAGACATTTCCATAACCAACATTTCTACAATCATTTTTTCATCTATCTTTCCTGTTTTAATCATTATATCTGCTTCCAAAAACTTATTTAAAAGCTTCTTTATACCTTCTATAGTAAATTGTTTGCTTTGTGTGGCACACTTAGATGCTACAAATGGATGTATACCTAATTTAGATGCTATCATCTTACTAGAGTAACCTTCTTCCAGTAATAGCTTCGCCGAAAGTATATTTTTAATTTGATTTCCTAATGTAGTTAATATTTTTAAAGTAGGCTCTCCATCTTCCAATATATAGTTTAATCTTTTAATAGACTCAGAAGCATTACGCTTTTCAATGGAATCTAATAGCTTAAATATATCATTTTGAAAACTTGAGCTTAATATTTTTTCTATGTGAATCTCTTGAAGTTCTGTTTCTTTTCCCATAAATGATATGACTTTTTTTATTTCATTTTCTACATCCAACAGACTTTGAGATGCATTTCTACCTAAGTAATCCAGATTGCCCTTAAGGCATGCTATCTCCTTAGTTCCTATAGATTTACCATAGGTTTTAAATATCTTTTTAATCCACCTATTAAATTCTTCTTCGCTAAGTTTTGCGAACTCTACTATATCACCATATTTTTTAATTTCTTTTACAATTTTTCTTCTAGTATCCACAGATGAAACACCATAAAAAACAATAGTTGTGCTTTTAGGTATTTGTTTAATATACTCAGTAATATATTTTTCCTGTTCTTCAGAGAAAATCTTAGACCTTCCTTGAAAAATATCCAAGCCATTTACATATATCAATTTTTTTTCTGCCATAAATGGCAGTGTTTCACATGCATCTACTATTTTTTCAACACTGATTTCTTTACCTTCAAGAATTGTAAAGTTAAGCTGTTCGAAACTAGGATCAACTATTCTTTCTTTCAATGCTTCCAAGGCATTATTAATTAAATAAATTTCCTCACCATAAAATAAATATATATTTTTAATTTCATCCTTTTTAATAGAATTCATTATTTCTTTATAACTCATATGTATTCACTAACCCTTCTTCCTTAAAATTGCTCTTTTCTTTTTGTTTATATATAAAATAAATAATTGCAAGTATTATATAGTATCCAAATATATATGTAAATTTCACTTCATTAATTTCGAAACTTCCATAGGGTATTATAGCACATTTTGTAGAAATCCAATTTATATAATTTAAAAGCTGATTAGTTATTTGATTTATTAAATAACCTAGCCTAAATGATGTAATTCCAAATAAAACACTTACAAATACTATCGATAGCATAGGACCTAATATAGGTACAATTAGGAGGTTCGTTAATAATGATATTATTGATATTTGTTTAAAATGATATGCCATAATAGGTAAAGTTCCTATTTGAGCTGCTAATGTAACTGATAGTAATGTGCCTACAAACCCTATCTTTTTGCTTAGTTTTTCATTTAAAATAGGGTTTAATAATAAGATACTTAAAGTAGCAATAAAAGATAATTGAAAAGAAATAGAGAAAATAGTCATTGGTCGATAAATTAACAATATAAAAGCAATAAAAAATAAAGCGTTTATACCGTCATACCTTCTTTGTAAAAAATATGCAATAACATATAAAATGTACATAATTCCTGCCCTTACTATAGATACAGGAAAATAAACCATGTATGCGTAAAAAATTAAAATGGCAACAATAAAATATAGTCTATTATTCCTGGCAATCTTTATTAATTTTAAAAATCTATCTACTACTATCACTATTAATCCAACATGTAGTCCTGAAACAGCCATTATATGTGCTGTTCCAGTTTTAGAAAATGCATTAAGTTTATCCTTTGATAAGTATCCTTGATTACCAAAAACAATACTTTTTAATATATTACTATTTTCAAAATCTAAAGTACTATTTAAGAAATCTTCCAAATAAATTTTCGTTCTATAACTTATATGTCTTATACCTATAGGTTTACAATATGAATTACTATTAATTTTTATATTTTCAGAGTTTACTTCTAATATGTACTCAATACCTTTACTGTTTAAAAAAAGTTCATAACTATTTGGCTTACTAACACTCATATTCTGCAGTAGCTTAATAACTCTTGTATGGTCAATTTCAATTATATCGTCTACTTTAAGTACAGATTCATTTGCTGAAGACTGATATATTTTTAATTGTGCATTTTTATTCACCTTAACATTTTTGTTTATTTTATCTGTAGATAAACTTAGTATTTCTACTTCATATTCACTAAAACCCTTTTTAACAGAACCTTCTTTTAAAACCTTCACATTTATTAAGGTATTGAAAGTGGCAGAATTTAATAGTATATCTCCTGCTATACTTTGTCCATAAAGATATGCTCCTAAAGTAACAACTGTTAATAAAATAAAAATTGCAAATACCCTTTCATAAAACAAAAGCACTACTAAAGCTATTATAGTAGCATATAGTACATAATATATAGAAATAGAATAGTTTAATAAATAGGCCCCTACAATTCCGATTAAAAGAGAAATACATAAAGAGATAAAGGGTCGTTTCAATTTAATCCCTCCTTATCTTTATGTATTTTCTCTACTTACATTAAATTCCCTCTTAACATTTTAGATTTTATAAGAATTATACTTTTTACCTTAAATAGTCAGGTATAATTCTAGGATCTGTATGATCATTTGCTTCATAGTTTAAAGCTGCTCTTATATTAATACTATTATTATTTTTATCATAGTTAATCTTTACATTTTGTGGCCTTCCATCATCATGATGATACTCTAAAAATAAATCTAAAATATTACGTGCATCATCTTCTGTAACATCTTCATAGAAGTTAAAATACTCACTTTCAGGTATCTCTAAATATAAGTCATATCCTTTATCTTTTCTTACTCTCCTATCTAATATTCTATTTAACAAAGGATCTCCACCTCTCTTTAAATTATTATTAATGGGATCCTTATTATTTTTACCTTATTGAAAAAATATATTAAATTAAATTTAATTTAGTATTTAGCTAAATTGCTACTTTTTTTTAGTATATCAATGGCATCGTGGACAGGTCCATAATTAGGCATTAAACGACGAGCCTTGTATAGGTGCCATCTAGATTTTTCGAAGTTGCCCTGATCAAAATATATAAGCCCTAATTGATATTGACCAAACCCACTATCTGGAACTTGATCTACCAGTAATTTAGTATATTTAAAAGCAATCTCCATATCCTTTAAGTAATAGAAATAGATTTGAGAAAGGCTTAGAAGTGTATATGTATCATTCCTATTATAGATTAATACCTTCTTATAATATTTAACCGCATCATCATATTTTTCTTCCTCGAAATAACAAGCTCCAATAGCACTATATAGGTCAGCATAAAAACCAGGCATATCCTCATCATTATCTTGTTTTATACTTAATGCCATTTTATAACACTTAATAGCATCTTTGTTATTCTCAATTTCATAATATATATTGCCCATTAGTTTCCAGAGTAATTTATTTTCATTGTCATTTTCTAATGCTTTTCTTAGAAATATAAGAGCAAAACTATGGTTTCCTATATTACTAAGTGCAATAATCAGATTACTTATTAAATATTGATCTTGTGGACTTTTCTTCAAACCTTCTTTACATACTTGAATAGCATCTTCCTCTAAACCATTGATAATATAAAAACTACTCATATTTAAATAGGGTTCTATTGATTTTGGATTCAACATACCTTGTAACCGTAAACATTTAATTGCTTTTGTTAAGTTTCCTTCTTCTTCATAGTAGTAGGCTAATTCTTCGAATAGATAATACCGTCTATACTTTTTTAAAAAAAACGGATTATATTTTAGTGCTAAATTTAATCCTGAAAACACAATATCCATACGTTCATATTTCATATGACTTTTCAACTCTTTAAAAAACAAGCTCCATTTATCTTTACATGAATCTTTTATGGAAAAATTATATTTATTGGTCCAACCAATATGTAGTTCTCTTAAAGATAAATTATTCGTTATAGGATAAAAAACATTGTTATTTCGTTTATCAGCAGGAACTATGCTCATTAAACGAGCATATAATTCCTTGCCATTTTTAGTTTTACTAAAATCTGCTTCTATCCAATATCCTGGAATTTTTCCAAAGTTATTTTTAAATTTTAAACTATTCAATCCATCTATTTCGGAAAATAAAATTTGATTGTCAGTATTATTTATTTGTTTAATATTTAATTGTTTATTTAAAAATTCAATTCTCTCTATATTACTTGCAAAGAATATATTCAACTTCATTCCTATCACCACTTTCAGGATCAATCAATACTCACTTTATATTTTACTATACTTAATACAATTTGTTAACCTGTATAAGAATGAAGTTAATCTATAAACAAAGAGTGAGCATAATTGCCTAATTCCTTTTTATTTCTGTCAATGTATCAATAGCTCTTAGTATTAAGTCCTTCGCTTGCTTTAAGTCAGCTTCAATCCTATCCATCTGTTTTTTTACATCAACAATAGGCTTCTCTTCTATTAATTCCAAAAGATTTTGTCCGTATAAAAGATCTTCCTGTAAACTTTTTAATTTACTCCTAGTAAAAATACGATATATCTTTTTCCCTTTAACTAATAATTTAATACCTTCTTTTTTCGAAGACTCTAATTTCAATTTAAATTTGTGAACACCTTCGCTTTGAAAAAAATCTACTTCTTTTTTATTTACAAACTTTCCAAAAAAAAGATTGTTTATATAAAGTAATCCATTGTTATCAATTCTAACACTATCTCTTTCATTAATAGATAAAAAGCGAAATCCATTTTTATTAACATTTTGCCCTCTGCCAAAAGCAAGTTCATAGCTTTTAATTACATCCCACTGAAAGTAATTTGTAGCTGTTAATACATCTTCATTTATTTGATATTCTTGATCTTCCTTCAACTGATAAAGAGCTTTGTATATTTTGATTACCTTATCTGATAAATCAATAATAATATCTCCTTTTTCAGAATCAACACATTTAGCTAGAACATAGAAATCCATTTAATCACCTCTATTTTCGAAGTTATTTCTTTAAAGGCTACTTCTATATTGTTATCTTTTTTCCTGCTTATATAACAAACAACAGTACACTGTTTCCAGTATTGGCATAATTGTGTATTATGATAGTATGGATACTAAGTATACCTTAAATTTAATAAAAGAAGAAAGGAGCCCTTGCATGAAATCTACTAACAAACTTAAATTTACTAGCCTACTCATTTTACTATTATTTGTAGTTTTCTTCACGTTAACCGCTTGTGAGAAATCATTATCCGGTGTTCTCTCCATTCATATGATTGATGTGGGTCAAGGGGAGAGTATTTTAATAATAACACCTAATAATAAAACAATTTTAATAGATGCAGGTGAACAATCTGAAGGAAGAAGGGTAAAAGCCTACTTGACTAAAAAACAAGTGAATAAAATTGACTTGATTATAGGTACACATCCCCACTCTGATCACATAGGAGGATTATCAGAAATTATTAAAAATTTTGAAGTAGAAAAAATTATTATGCCTAAAAAGCTTCACACTAGTGCAACATTTGAAAAACTATTTACTACCATTGAGTCTAAAGGACTTACCATTAGCGCCCCACAACAGAATAAACTTATTGAATTTGATGAAAATATTAAATTACATTTTTTAGGCCCAATAAAAGACTACGGAGATAATTTAAACCTATGGAGTATAGTTTTTAGACTAGACTACAAGGATAAGTCCTTTTTATTTACTGGAGACATGGAGGAAGAAGCAGAAATTGACTTAATTAATACATATGACAAAGCAGTCTTAAGATCTAATGTATTAAATATAGGTCATCATGGAAGTAACACTTCAACTTCTAAGCAGTTTTTAGACTATGTTAACCCTGAAATTGCACTTATTTCACTTGGAAATGATAACCCCTATGGGCATCCCCATAGGGAGGTTATAAAACGTTTAGAAGAAGCTAGTGCATTTATTTACCGTACAGATCTTCAAGGGACTGTTATTCTATTAAGCGATGGCATAGAAATTTGGTCTAATCAAGTGCCATCTAACAAAAAAGATAGTTTTCAAAAACTTCCTTAGCCCACTTTTCACCTAAAAACTTTTTTGCAGCTGTAAAACCATAGTCTTGTCTGTAAAATTTCTCTTTGAAATTAGATAGCCATTGATTATAATCAGCTGCATCTTCTTTTTTTGATTCAATATTTAATTCTATGCCTTCATACCAATTCTCAAATAAATTAAATACCCTTTCATAGGCTTTATCTATTTCTGTCGTTCTAACTAAACCACTAAAAGCATTAGGAATAACATCGTCTACTAAAAAATCCTGGGGCTGAAAAGTTTTAATTAGCATATCAGAATGTTCTAAATCTAATTGTAATAAATTATCAAAGCCTTTTATTCTATCTATTTCATCTTTTTTATAAAATGCATAGTTTACTACAACAAGAACTCGCTTAGGAGCAGAAATAATCTGATATAAAAAAACTGGGTAAGTCGCTGAATTAGCTGGATAAGCTATCCCAAAATCATAGTGATATATATTTAAGCCTTTAATTGTCATTTGTACAAATTTTTCTAAGTTTTTTCCTTCAAATATATTAAGAGTTCCTCTTGAAACAATGCGACTTTTTTCACTAACTTTTTTAGGCACTTCTATCTTTGACATATGCTTATACTTATTAGTTAAATACGACATATTATATAGTGGTAATGGAATCAATATGAAAACCTCCTTTTTGAATATGTTTAAATTAATAATATATAATTCAATATTAATAACAAACTTCCTGCTAAATATTTTAATGGAATAATCTGATTTAATAAAAAACATTTTTATTTGCTTATTATGTTGTCAAAAAAACTTTAAACGTGTATTATAGTTTAAGATGATATTTTAAGCTGTTAGGAGGATTACTTTGGCAAAAGTTATATCATTAAACGATTATATTACACAGAAAAAGAAGAAAAATTATTCAGCCCAATCCATAACTCATCCTATTTGGTTTCATGAAATTAATGATGGAATCAAAGCATTGGCATTAAGGGATAAAGATTTAATATATAATAATATTAAATATAATTACTATGATGAGTATTTATATTTTGTAAATATAAACCATATAGCAATGGATGAATACACATTTGAGGACTACTTAAGAGATAATATTAACTTAGAACAATCCTTTGATGTAGTCCATGGTGTAGAATTTTCTAAAGGATATGATTTAAATCGTTTATCCGAAAATGATTGGGAGAATATAGCAGATATCATTGTCCGTATAAGCATAACTATAATTTTATTTGGTGAAGATTGCTCTATTGAACCAAACAAACTAGCTGACGAATATGATTGGGATAGTATAGGCTTTGATTATACTTTCTAAATTATATAATTATTGACTGCTGTATGTATTTTAGAATGATTAAAAGACTTAGCATTTAGATTTTTTCTAGTGCTAAGTCTTATTTTGTTTAAGGAATAATTTTTAGATTTCTTATTTGTATATATGGGTTATCTATTGATTTTTTTATTTTTTCCTCTAAATATTTAATTAAAGAAACATCTAAATTTTTATTAAAATTTTCCTTTATTCTATACAACTCTATTGTTTTAATTAAAAAATTAATATCACTATTTAAAAAAACTTCGCTATCTTTAATAAGGGGTATATAGTTTTTAATTTCTGTTTTACTTGGAACATCTTTAAACTCACCAAATTTGCTCAATTCTTCATTAATGTTTAAAGTAAAGTGTACAATAATACCTTCATCATTTATCTTTTCAACAAAATTTACTAGATTTCCAAACAATACATTAAATTTTTGAAATTCATTCTCATTCATAGGTACTAAAAATACAAGATTTACACTATAGGCTAATCCATTCCTAGCTTTAAGTTTTTCCAAATAATTAGCCTCCTCTCGCACTATATTTATATATTATTATATTATATTATTGCTTTTTAGATATGATATATGTTAATTTAATAAACATACTTTATTATTTTTATTCAATTTACTCATTAACCCTGTATATAAACATATAATTTATAGAGGTGATTCCATGAGGAAAATTAAATTTGTTCTTAGTTTTTGTTTAATATCTATATTATTTTTCCTAACCTATAATTTTTTTCAATCTCCTAAAGCCATCAGCGTTTTTAGAATGTATGCTTCTCCTACATATACTATTGATAAATCTTTAATTAAAGCGCTACATGAAGATGATACTCCTATGAAAGACGATATAGAAAAAAAAATTATTATATCTATTTTAGATATTATAAACTACGATAAGTGGAAAGATTTTTTGGATTACATTGATATAGAAATATATTATGGCAATTTAATTCCTGATACCTCACAACAGCTTATAGTATCATTAAATCTATCTAAAGACTTAGGAGTAACCGTTATATTTAATGAAATTGAGAATAAATATATATTTTGTAATAAAATAGAAAATTTAGCTCCTATTGAAAATATAAAATTAATAAAACATCCTACAGAAAATAAAGATCTTATAGTGATTTACCAAATAGTAGATGAGAGATTAGGTGCCTTCTTCCGCGAAAACTTTATACAAATTTATGATTATAAAGAATCAAGTTTTAATCTTGTGTTGGAAAAAACTCTATTTTATGAGGAAGTTTTCAAGGAAAATTGGATTAATCTTGAAGCTCCAGATACAAACTGGACCATGGTAGTAGAAGAAACAGAAATTGACTTTGACTATACAAACTCAGTAAAGATAAATACTATTACTTCTTTTAAAAAATATAATGCTCAATCTAAGAACACACCTCAAAAGAATGATTTTTTGCTGAAAGAAGAAAAATCCTATGTCAGATCCTATTATTGGAGTGATCAATATAATACATTTATTTTAGGTGAACTAACTAAAGATGTTTTTATATCTAATATAGCTATATTAGAAGATATGGAAAATATGCGTGAATGGTTATTTGGCATAACAAATCCATACTATAAAGTATCCACAGCTAACAGAGAGCTAATATATTTACCGAAATCAAAGTTTAGTAAATTGTTAGAAAGTACTCTTGTGGATTAAATATATATCTGTACTTTATTTTATAACAAAGAGAATTCTTTTAAAATGAAAAGAATTCTCTTTAATGTAGCTAGATGAATTTAAAAATTAATTTTAAATTTATTTTTTATTAGCTGGCTCCATATTTATTTTTCTACCCTTAATTCTATTCCTGTTCATAGACTCTAATACTCTATCTGCAATTTGCTCAGGCACTTCAACAAATGTAAACTTGTCATACATGTCTATTACTCCAACAAGATCTCCACTTATTCCGCTTTCGCCGCTAATTGCTCCTAATATATCTCCTGGCTTGGCTCCATGTTTTTTACCAATATTAACAAACATTCTAACCATATTGCCCTCAACTCTAGTTTTTCTTTCTGTAATATTCTTAGCTGTCTCAAATGCATCTGTCTCATTTTGACTCATTATCATTTTTAATAAGGCAGCCGCTACATCGATAGAATTATAGTCTTCAGATAGTTCTTCAACTAAGTTAGCATATTCTGAAAGACCACCTTTTTCGATATTTCCAATAATCTCTTTACCGATCAACTCTTTTTTCTTTTCTACTATATCATTGATAGTTGGAATAGGTTTTCTTTTTATTTTTCCTTTAATATAAACTTCTAAAGCTTTTAATGTTCGTATTTGTTTCCCAGTAACTAGTGTATATGCAAGACCTTCTCTTCCTGCTCTACCAGTACGACCAATACGATGTACATAGTATTCAAAGTCTTCAGGAATATCATAGTTAATAACTAAATCAATATCATCTACATCTATTCCCCTAGCTGCAACATCTGTTGCAATTAAAAGATCAAGAGTACCATCTCTAAACTTTTTCATAACCCTATCTCTCTGGCTTTGTTTTAAGTCTCCATGAATACCTTCTACGGAATGTCCTCTGCTTTGAAGACTCTCTACTAGTTCATCTACACCTTTTTTAGTTCTGCAGAATATAATTCCAAGCTCAGAGTTTTCCATATCTAATATTCTACATAATGCATCTAGCTTTTCATGCGGTCTAACTTCGAAATAGTATTGAGAAATTTTAGGTACAGTAAGCTCTTTGTGAACTACCTTTACCTTTTTAGGATTTTTCATATATTTTCTTGCAATTTGTTCTATTTCTTTTGGCATTGTAGCAGAAAACATTACTGTTTGTCTTGTTTCTGGAGTTTCTTGAAGTATTGCTTCTATATCATCTAAAAATCCCATATCTAGCATTTGATCTGCCTCATCTAATACTACTCCAGTAACTTGATCAAGTCTTAGAGTTTTTCTTCTAATATGATCTAATAATCTTCCAGGTGTTCCTACAACAACTTGAACTCCTTGCTTTAATGCTTTAATCTGTCTATCGATAGGTTGTCCTCCATATATAGCAAGGGATTTTGATCCACTTAAATATTTAGAAAACTTTCTTATTTCATCTGCAACCTGCATTGAAAGTTCTCTTGTTGGTGCTAAAATTAATATTTGTGGTGTTTTTTGTTGAGGATTAATTTTCTCAAGCATTGGAATACCAAAGGCAGCTGTTTTCCCTGTCCCAGTTTGAGCTTGTCCAATAATATCTTCTCCATCATAAAGCTTTGGAATAGCCTGTGCTTGTATAGGCGTTGGAACTTCATAGCCTAGTTCTAAAATCCCCTTTAAAATTTCTTTCTTAATGTTTAAATCTTCAAATTGTATTTCTTTCATTATATCTCTCCTAAATAAAGTTATCATACTGAACTATTATATATGTTTTAATCATTAATGTAAAATTATATTTCATTTTCTAAATTTTTTCTATTTATTCTATGGATTTAGCAAATTAAAATATTTGATATACACTTAAGTCTCTTAATTATTCTTTCCTTTTCTTTTAAGTTATATAAGTATAGAGTTATACTATATTTAATATATACCCTTATCTAAAATCTTTATCATACAATTTATTTAGAAGTCAATGTAATTATATAAAGTAAAACAAGAAAGGATAATATCCTTTCTTGTTTTACTTTATCTTTCTTCAATTATATCAATTATTTCTCCTAATATTTTTTCTCTCACTTCATTTAGACCTTCATGAAAAACATTAGGTACATAATATTTTTCCATTTTATCATGAACTCCGTTAGTTTTACCTAAATTAGCAAAAACATCATTTAATAATTGATTAAATACTTTGTTACTATACTCTAATTCTTCTCCATATTTTTCTATTTTTTCCTCATTAATATATTCATCTAAATCTACTGTTTCGTTATCCTTGAACTTACTATTTGTAGTAAAGGCTAAATCAAGCTCTGGAATAATGATAGACTCTATTTTTTGAGGTACTAATGGTTCATGATAAATCTCTACATCATATCCCTTCATTACAGCTGTAGTGGATAACTTTTCTAATAATGTAGATTTACCTGTCCCATCTGCACCTTTTATATAAACAATTCCTTCTACTATACCAATAAATGTTTCCGCAAAATCTAATTTACCTTTTAATGTGTAGGCACTTCCAAAAAGGTGTCGTTCTTTACCTATTCTATTTTTATCTTCAATATCTACTAAATATTTTTTTATTAATCTAATAGTCTCTTTATTAACTTTATTAAAATCCATAGCATAGCTAGTGATCCATTCAATATCATCATGTATTAATTTTGCTGCTGCCAAATACTTATATACTCTAACATAGATGTTTTTATTATCGTCTGTAGCTTCTATAACACTATCCCTATGTTTTCTCATAGCTTCTTCATTTATAAATTCACCTAGATTAACTATTGTTCCAGTAACTCCAGGGTATCTTGGATCATCCATATGAGGAGATGTAGCATCTAATAGAACTACTTTTATACTTGGTATAACAATAACATCAATAGATTCTGGCTCGGCAGAACAGTGGTGAAACTCTACATCTATTCCTCTATCAACTAACTCATATCCGATTTTTTTCATCATATAAGACTTTCCTACACCGGGACCACCTTTAAAATAATAAATTTTTCTTGCTTCACTTGGATTTATAATATATTTAAAATATGAATAAAATCCAACAGATGTATTTCCACCTGGTAATAACCTTTTAATATGTCCCTTATTTCCCATGAAACTTCCTCCTTCCAGAATATATACTCAGTGTATTCATTAAACTGTCCATAGGACACAAATTATAATACCTATATTTAAGTCTTTCTCCCTATTGCTACTTAATAATATTGCGTAATAGTTTAATTTTATTTCCATAAGGAGGATATTTTAGCTTTATATCAAAATAAGAACTGCTTTTTAAAATACTCTTTTTATGACTAAAAGTATCGAAACTAGCTTTTCCATGATAAGATCCCATACCACTAGATCCAACACCACCAAATGGAAGATGCGGGGAAGTTAGATGCATTATAGTATCATTTACACATCCACCACCAAAGGAAAGCTTTTCTAATACTTCTCTTTCAACCTCCTTACATTTAGTAAATAAATAAAGAGCCAATGGTTTCCCATGATTTCTAATACTAGTAATAACCTCATTTAATGAACTATATTCTAGTATTGGCAAAATAGGGCCAAATATTTCTTCCTTCATAATATGATTGTTCCAAGTTATATTTTCCATTATGGTAGGAGAAATATACTTTTCATTTCTATCTATATCTCCACCTACAATAATACTACCTTCTTTTAGTAATTCTCCTAATCTACCCAAATGTTCTTGGTTTATAATTCTGCCATAGTCTAGACTTTCTCTAGGTTCCTCTCCAAAAAACAACTTAATTGTATCTATAATACAGCTAATCAATTTATACTTTATATCTTTATGTACAAATAAATAATCTGGCGCAACGCAGGTTTGCCCAGCATTTAAGAATTTCCCCCATACAATTTTTTTTGCTGCTAATTTAATGTCCGCATCACTATGGACAATACATGGACTTTTTCCCCCGAGTTCTAGGGTTACGGGAGTTAGATTTTTAGCAGCTTCCTCCATAACAGCCTTACCAACAGAAACACTTCCTGTAAAAAATATATAGTCCAAATTTTGTTGTAGCAACTTTATATTAGTATCCCTTCCACCTTCAATTACTGTAATAAAATTCTCTTTAAAATTATTATTAATGATTTCCTTAACTATTTTAGAGGTGTTTGTCGCATACTCTGAAGGCTTTATTATAGCACAATTTCCAGCAGCAATAGCACCAATTAGTGGAGATATTGCTAGTTGAAATGGATAGTTCCATGGGGCTATAATTAAGACTACTCCATAGGGCTCTGAATAAATATAGCTTTTAGACAAAAAATTAGTAATAGATGTTTTTACTTTTTTAGGCTTAATCCAAGATCGTAACCTTTTAATTGTATAATTAAGTTCCATTAAAACTGTACCTATTTCAGTTTCATAAGCTTCAAAGGCTGATTTATTTAAATCATTTTTTAATGCAATTAATAATTTTTCTTCATTTTTTATAATTATTTTTTTTAAGAGTTTAAGCTGGCTTATTCGAAAATTAATATCCTTTGTTTCTTCAGTATAAAAATATTCTCTTTGCTTTTCTACAATATTATTTATACAATCCATTTGCATCACCTATATATACTTTCAACTTTTAGATTTATTTAACTTTACTTTTAATATATTTATTTTTATACTATCATATTCTTATAATTAACTCTAGTTTCGAAAGATTGAATAACCAAATAAAAATAGACAGATATTCAATAGTATCTGTCTACATAATTTCCCTATCTAAAGACGTTAATATCAATACAATCACACGTTGTCTTCGCAAAACCAAGCGGGTGCATTTTGAAAAAAGGGTGTGCATTATTACACGATTTATTGTTACGACAAAATAAGACAAAAAGAAAGCCTGATTCACATTTACGTCGACTAGTTCTTCTATCGGAAACACGATCTTTCCAAAAATACAAGACGAAAGCAGTTGGATAGATTACTGGACAGCCTTGACGAAAAAGACCTAATCATCTGACGGTGAAACAACAAATTATACTCCTATTTCCCGCATTTTCTCTGTGACTTCTTTCATCCTACTGTCGTCAATATTTGTACCGCTGAATTTCGGAAGTCGCATTTCGCTAACGATTTTTCCGTCGCGCATAAACATAATACGCTCCGTCCACGCCGCCACCTTTGCATCATGAGTTACAAGCATAACCGCAGTACCTTCCCCGTTGATTTCGGAAAAGATGCTCATAATCTCCTGTGCAGATTTTGAGTTAAGCGCGCCAGTTGGCTCGTCACCGAAAACAATTTTCGGATTGCTCATAAGTGCGCGGCATATTCCCACACGCTGAAGCTGTCCTCCCGAAACCTGTGTAATATCACGCTTTTCCAGTTCCGCAATGTCCGTCTTTTTCATAAGCGTTCTTGCTTTTTCAATAATTTTCGCAGCGTTTTTTCTGTTGTCGCGCATTGAGGGAAGAATGATGTTGTCGAGAATATTTAGATTTTTAAGCATTGTCGGCTGCTGAAAAACAAATCCCATTGTTCTTCTGCGTATATCTGAAAGCTCATTTTCCTTGAGTTCCGATAAATCCCTACCGTCAAAAACAACCTTTCCTCCATCAACTCCGTCCATTCCGCTCAGCGCAAACATCAGTGTCGATTTTCCCGAGCCTGAAGGTCCCATAACCGCAACAAACTCGCCTTCGTTTATTTCAACGGACACTCCGTCTAGAACATTACGCTTTTCATCGCCCTCGCCGAATGATTTCACTATATTTTCACTGATAATAATCTTCTTCATAAGCTACTCCTTTATATTTTCAGAAATTTTTATTTGTCCCGCGCCCGATGTGCCGATCATTGTTGCGATAAGCACTGAACATATCATCATCAGCGGACAAAGTATGTACGCTGAAAGCGGATTGACAGTAAATTTAAACGACGTCGCTCCAAAAAAGGAGATAACCATGCCCGCAAGCATTTCTCCGAGCGTGTTTGCCAGAAACGTACCAAAAACGATTCCGACAATTAAAACGAATATTGAACGCGAAACATACTGCGCAGTAATATCCGAGTTTGTAAAACCGAAGGCTTTCATTACGGCAATGGAATATCTGTCCTTTGCGATAAGCATTTTCATGAACAATAGGGTAACCAGTAACGTAATAATCAGTGAGACGGTAATTGTGGCAGAGGAAGCCTTTTTAATGGTGCTTAGTGTTGTGCCGAACATCTGAGTAATATATTCATCAATGCTTGAAACCTTTGCAAAACCAAATTTGCCCGCATATTCCGAAACTTTGCTATCAACCAGAGATTCATCTGCAAGCTCCGCACCGAGTACGCACCACATAATGTTCGCCGAATCGTCAGTAAAAACAGCTTTTGCGGTTTTGCCACCGTTGGTAACATCAGAATAAATTCCGCATACCGTGAGATTTTTCTCCTTCCCTTGGGTCACCAGTGTAATAACATCGCCGACCTTTTTGTCTAGTTCATTGGCGTTTATAACTGATAGTGCAATTTCGTCTTCCTTGGTGGGTGCTCTGCCCTTGGAATACGTTACAGGAAATACCGAATGGTTGCCCAGCTCAATTTTTATGCTTTCTTCCAAGCTATCCTGCATCTTCACCGTGAATGTTTTGGTCGTAAGCACGACATGCTTTGTAAAGGCACTGTCATTGTTCATCGCTGCCACAATTTCCGATGCTTTTTCGGAAATATTGTCGGTCTGCTGAATGTCGATGCGCATATCGCAGTTTCCAATTCCCATATAGGTGATGAAGCCTTTTGAGGAAATGGTATTGTACATATTCTGCGGAACGATCATGATAAACGCCGAAATCACAAGCACCACAAGCATTGTTGCGTAAAGTCTTCTCCTTGTAAGAACATCTTTGATGCCGAGAAAAATATTTGTGTCAAAAAGCCTATTTTTGCTCAAAACAAAACTCTTTGCACCGGCGGATTTTTCCTGCGAAGTGCCAAAGCACATTGCTTCCGTGGCAGATATTTTCTGAAAACGTTTCAGCACTTTACTTACATAGGCAATAATTGCGAGGAATACAATCAGTATGCCGATTATCCCTAAAAGCAAAGCGAAAGAAGCATTCTCGCTTTCGCCCATATAAAGCCGTATATTTTCAAGAAGCGCGCCTCTGAACACAAACGAAAGTGCAAATCCGAGAATACAGCCAGCCAACCCAATCGCCGTGTATTTTGCAAGGTATATTTTTTTAATGTCGGAAACGCGCAACCCTATTGCTTTCATAACGCCTATTTCTCGGTAATCGTCCTCGATTTTAGCAAGAAGCGTGAAGCGTATGCATAGAAACGCAATCTCAACGACAAGCACGCTTACAAGAAGGATAACTGCAATCATCAGCCCGTCAGAAATCGCATTCATCATTTTGAAAAGAGGATAGGTGACCGTCGGTCCGTTCGATTCCAGTCCAGCGGAGATGTATGCGGTTTCAAATGCACCAAGCGCCGACAAATCTTTTAATCTGAACTCGATCAGATACTCTATATTTCCGAAATCCTTTATTTCGACATAATCATTTTCGCTGATAAGAAATCTCTTTGACGCGGCGAGAGTGGAATTCATCTGCGAATCACGGAGAAACCCCGCAACGATAAGTTCGTTTCCACATATTACTGCTCTGTCGCCGATCTTTGTGGTGCCGTCTTTCATATAACTTATCGGTACATAAACTTCCCCATCGGATACATTGATAATGTTTCCGTCAAGGTCCAGGAGATAATCGAACTTTTCGCTCTGCGTGCAGAAGCCGTTGTCCTGAACAGTACCCGCAAGGGAGTTTCCGTTAATTACTATCTGCGTACCTTCAACATTTAGAAACTCAAGCACCTGAAATTCATCTACATTACTATTCTGCTCTGCGAAAGCCGTAAGCCGTGCAGTATCTATTTCACCCGAATGCATCTGTAAAAAATGCGGAGTTTTTGCCTGCGTCATAAGCGTATCAATCGCACCCGAAAGATTTACGATAAGTATTGCCGCCAACGAAACAAACATAGCCGCGGCAGCGACAAATATCATTGTTGTCAGCGTTATTACTTTGCTTTTTAAAATGTCACCCTGAATTACTCTGCGATACATAAGTCACCTCCGTTTTCAAGCTTTCTCACCGATTTTATGTGATACAGAATAACCGAAGTCACACATAACAGTATTCCAGCAATGAGGATAAGAAATCCTGCCCCTCTGCCGCTGCCTGTACCGATGAGCTTTCCCACACTGTGAGCCAGCGTTCCGCCATCCAGCAGCAAAGGGGTGAAAACATAATCCGCAAGCACGCCCGAAAGCGCATAGGCGGCAATATATCCAAGCTGGGAAATCACACCGATAAGTCCCCATGCTCTGCCCTGAAGGTCATTTTCGATGTTGGTGCGGATAAGAAAATCCAGACTTGTATTTGTAAACGGGAGCATTGCAAAAAACAGAAATCCCGAAACGCAGACAAGCAGAATATTTTCGCGCAGCCCAAACACTGTCATAAAGATACCGGCGAAAAACAGCGAAACCGAAAGTGTTTTTACATAGCCCTTTTTTATCGAGAAAATTCCTATCAGCACACTTGTCACAAGCATTCCCGAAGCGGAGATTGTTAAAGTTGTTCCTAATACGGAGCTGTTAGCGAAAGCAAGTACCATCGGCGTAGAAAGTGTTTGGATAAAGCCGAGGAAAAACGTTAAGACAGAACCAATTATTACAAGAGCAAACACGCCTCTATTTTCCGAAACAGCGCCCCAGCCGTCTTTGAATTCGCAGATAAACGATTTTGACTGTTTATACTTCTTTGAGTCAAGACCTTTTCTTACGGCAAGAATTGAAATAACGGTGACAAAAAGTGTACAAATATCGATCAACAACAGCAGTTTGATATCTGAAACATCGAGTAGAAACCCCGCAAGTAAAGGCGAAATCAGATATTTCGCCGAGCCCGCCACCTGAACAAAACCGCTTGCCTTTGTGTACTGCTCCTCGGTAAGTAAATCCGTAACCGTAGCTCTGTATGCAGGTTCAAGCAGCGATGAAAACACCGAACTGATCGTAACTCCCACGCAAATCTGCCATAGCTGTGCTTCACCACGAAGCATACAAATTAGGATGAATACAAGCCCTATTGCGGAAAGACTGTCGCCCAGCACCATTAAAAGCCTGCGGTCATAGCGGTCTGCAAGCACGCCCGCCGGTGCACTTAAAAGAAGCGATGGCAAAAACGCAAGCAGCATTACAAGTGCAGTTGCCGACGCTTTTCCTGTCTGCTCAAAAACATATACCCCAAGCCCGAATGATGTAAGCCCGCTTCCTATTGCCGAAACAAACTCTCCCGACCACAGAAGAAGAAATTTTCCGAATGATTTTCCTGAATTACTCATTGCTGCCTCCATTTCCCCTGCCAAACATTTGCATAATGTTAAGACTTCCGCTTTTGGCGCCGAACAGCCTTTCCGTATTGAAAGCAAACGCCTGTGCGCGTGAAACGCGCTCCTCATCTGTCATCTCTACCATATCATCATCAAAAACAGTATTTGCGTATGCTACAACCATTTCCACGCATTCATATGGGAACGGCGTGCTGAACAGTCCCTGCTCGATGCCCTCGCGGATTATTCCCGTTAATATCGGCGTAACGCCGCTGATTATGATCTTTTGTATTTTCTGATGCATAAGCGCATTTTGTGGCTTATGAATGTGCTCCTTAATTTCCTCGCTGCTTCCGTCACTTATGTTCAGTGCCATTACAGCACGGATAAGGCGCTCGTTTACAGGTATGCTCTTGTCTGCGGCAATTTCCTGCGCCGCACCTAAAATACGGACATTATATCGCTCAATCAGTGCGTCCATAATATCCTCCTTCGACTTGAAATGATAATACAGCGTTCCCCGTGCGATTCCAACCTTTTCGAGAATATCGTTTGTACTTGTGCCGTCAAATCCCTTCTGACCAAAAAGCTCCTCAACCGCGTCAAGTATCTCGTTTCTGCGTTCTTTAGCTTCTTTTACTATTCTCATTTTTACATCCTCCTTTTATAGACCGACTGCCTGTCGATTATATTTTATTATACTATTTTTAAGTTGTCAAGAAGGCGTGTTAAATTTTGTTAAAAACTAAAGTAATAAGTCCCGCCGCCTTTCTGGATCAAACCAACTGGCAGCGGGACTTTTAAGAGTATGTGTACTTTTACACGAAAGAGACTCAAAAAACGGCGAGAAAATACTTCTCGAAACAGGCATATTTTATCCCTAAAAAACCGAAAAGCCCAGTATTACTGGGCTTTCGGGCTCATGAGTATTGTATCAATATTGACGTTTTGATTTGGTGCGGATGGCGGGATTTGAACCCGCACACCCATTCGAGTACTACCCCCTCAAGATAGCGTGTCTGCCGTTCCACCACATCCGCAAAATTATTACTTTTTAATTATAATATTATTTATTTTTAGTGTCAATATGCTATTATTAACAGCTATGTACTCCTTCCTACCCCTGGGTTAATATTATAGTTATATAAGGAGCCATTTAAAGGCTCCTATATTTTTTAGAGTGTTATTTTTTTACATCAATATACCATTCTTCTATATTAGCAAAAATATTGTAACTTTGTGGTTTAGGATCACCTTTAATTTTATTATTTACTAATACAGCACCATTTCTAAAAAACAAACTAATATATGGTAGTTCAGTAACAAGATGCTCTTCAATCTCACTAAACCTTTGCTTCTTAGATGTCAAATCTCCATTACCTAAATATGAATCCAACAAGCTATCTAACTTCTCGTTACTATAGGCAATAAAATTAGTACCACCTATTTTAGAGGAATGAAATGCCGAAGTTATGTCTGGAATGTAGGATAATTTCCACCCACCAAGAATCAAATCAAAATTTCCTGTATTCATTTGTTTTTCAAAATCTTCCCATTCTAAAAACTCAACATCTAACTGTATTCCTACTTTTTTTAGGTCTTCCTGAATAAGAAGAGCTGTCTGTTCTCTTAAAGAATTGTTAGCATTAGTAATTAATTTTAATTGAATTATGTCACCTTTTTCATTTACTCTTAAATTATTATTCTCGTCTAATATATACCCAGCTTCATCTAAGAATGTACCTGCTAAGTTAGGATTAAATCCTAGTTGGATTTTACTATCATCACAGAGCCAAGAATTTGGTAGAATAGGAAAATCTACTACTGTACTATGACCTAAATAAATATTACCAGTAATTTTTTCTCGATCTATACTGTAAGCTATTCCTTTTCTTATATTTAGATCGTGTAAAATATTTTTTCTAAAATTAATACCTAAAAACTCATAATTTGGAGTAATAAATTCTGCTGAATTTGTAGTCTTTTCATCTACATATTTACCCCAGTCAACTACTTTAGGATTAACAAAATCTATACCTCCATTTTCAAATAAAGATAATTGAGCTTCTTCATCAGGAACGATTAAAACATTGATTTTGTCTATATAGGGCTTGTTCTTCCAGTAGTTATCATTACGAACCAAGGAAATGCTTCTCATTTTTTCATATTCTTTTAACTCGTAGGCTCCTGTACCCACAATGTTAAAATCGTCTTGTTCTAAAAGCTGAACCTTATTCCCTTCAAAAATATGCTCAGGTAAAATTGGAAATGTCATCATTTCAAGTCCATTTCCAATATTTTTAGAAAAGTTAACTCTAACAGTATTGTCATCGACTTTAACTATATTTGTTATATACTCTAATGAGTGTTTATATATAGAGACTTTACTAATACCTTTTATGTTACCTTTTATTAAATTAAAGGTAAAAATTACATCGTCTGCAGTTAAAGTTTCCCCATCATGCCACTTAATTCCTCTTCTAAGTTTAAAATCTATACTTTGTCCATATTCACCATTAGTAAATTCCCATCCTTCAGCTAATAAAGGTTCTATGCTCATATCTTCACTAAATGTAACCAAGCTCTCATATATTAAATGTTGTATCTGAAATAAATCTTCGTTTCTATTAAATATTGGATTCAATGTTTTAAATCTAGTAGTAGATAAAACCAAGGTGCCTCCGTCTGCAGGTACATGTTCTTCTACTACCTCATCTTCTACCTCTCCATCTTCTATATTAACATTCGAACTACAAGCAGTAATCGTTAACAATATGATTAGAATAATACTAATATACTTTAAACCTTTCACTCTTATCCCCCTCTAATGATAGAGCTAATTAATAATAGCACATATTATTTATAGATTTTGTGATATATTCTATAATCTCTTAAAACTTTTCTTTGATAATGCTTAGTTTCATTAAAGGGAATTTTATCTAATGTTTTACCATCCTTGCTATATTCCGGATTATCTAACCATTTCTTAACATTTCCATTCCCTGCATTATATCCAGCTATCATTACTTCAATATTATTACCAAATTCATTTTCTAACACGTGTAAATACCATACACCAATTCTAATATTTATTTCAGGCTCAAAAAGCATATCCTCAGAATAATTTGGTATGTTAAGCCTTTCAGAAGCCCACTCTCCTGTAACTGATGCTATTTGCATTAGTCCCTTTGCACCTTTCTTTGATACTGCATTAGGATCAAACTTACTCTCGTTTTTCATTATTGCTACCACTAAATAGGGATCTATTTCATATTCCTCAGCATATTTTTCGATCAAATCTCTATAATGTATAGGGTATATTGTCTTTAGAACCCATTCGGCATTTTGAAGTCCAATAGCTATCACGATTAATATTATAATAAATATAAGAAACTTTAAACATCCTTTGCGAAAAATCAACATAAGTAACAATCACCCCAAAATATTATTCGATTAATCTACTCCAATTTTGTTCAACTTGTTCCTTTAAATAATCTACGTCCTTTGAATTGTCTATAATTATGTGGGCATATTGTTTTTTTTCATCAAGAGACATTTGTGCATCAATCCGTTTTTTAGCATCATCTGCACTAATATTTTCTCTTTGTATTAAACGATTAATCTGCACTTCTTTTGGTACAGAAACCAGCCACACTTCTTCAACTAAGTATATTAAATCCATTTCAATTAATAAGGCCGCATCTAATATTATAACACGATTATTAGATGTTTTTTTATACCAATTTATCACATCAATAATTTCCTTAATAATGTATGGATGTGTAATTTCATTTAGTTTTTTTAATAAAGACTGGTCATTAAAAACAATAGTACCAAGTTTTTTGCGATTTAGATTTCCATCTTCAAATATTACTTCTTTTCCAAAGGACCTCTCGATCTCTGCTAGAGCAGGTCTATCCTGTCCGACTATCTTTCTAGCAACCTCATCTGCATCAATAATAATAGCACCTAGTCCTCTTAATATATTTGATACTGTACTTTTACCACTTGCTATGCCTCCTGTTAGACCTATTACGCGTACCATGAAATTCACCCCTTATTTTGCATCGTACCAGTTATTAGCATAGGATAAATCTACTTTTAAAGGTACTGTCATTTTAATTGCATTTTCCATGGATTCTTGTAAAATTTTAGTTACTGTTTCTACTTCATTTTCAGGGCACTCTATTATTAATTCGTCATGTACTTGAAGTATTAATTTAGCCTTATAATTTCCTTCTTTTAGTCTTTTATATACTGTAACCATAGCTATTTTTATAATATCCGCAGCACTTCCTTGTATAGGAGTATTCATAGCTATTCGTTCACCGAAGCTACGAATGTTAAAGTTAGATGATTTTAACTCCGGCAAATATCTCCTTCTATGGAGTAGTGTTACTACATAACCCTTCTCTTTACCTTCTTCAACAATATCCTTCATATACTTTCTTACAGAAGGATATTTATCTAAATAGCTTTCTATATATTTTTTTGCCTTATTCACTGGTATATTCAAATTTTGAGATAGTCCAAAGTCACTTATTCCATAAACAATACCAAAATTAACTGCCTTTGCATCTCCTCTCATAAGAGGAGTTACTTCTTCCATAGGTACTTCAAATATTTCTGATGCTGTTCTGGTATGTATATCTTGATTTTTTATAAATGTATCAATCAAGTTCTCATCATTTGCTATGTGCGCTAATACTCTAAGCTCAATTTGAGAATAGTCTGCATCAATAAATTTATATCCATCGTCAGAAATGAATACCTTACGTAGCCTTCTTCCCATTTCCAATCTTACAGGTATATTTTGAAGGTTAGGTTCTGTACTTGAAATCCTGCCTGTAGTTGTCACAGTTTGATTAAAACTAGAGTGGATACGTTTCGTTACTGGATTTATAATATTAAGAAGCCCATCTACATATGTAGTTTTCAGCTTAGTAACCTGTCTATACTCAGATATTTTAGGAATAATATCATGCTGATCGTGTAGTTTTTCAAGTACATCTGCATTAGTAGAATACCCTGTTTTCGTCTTCTTTATAGGTGGTAATCCTAACTTTTCAAAAAGTATTTCCCCCAATTGTTTTGGCGAGTTTATATTAAATTCTACATCTGCTAAAGTATAAATTTCCCTGGTTAATTGATCTATTTTTTCTTTAAATTCTATTTCTAAATCTAACAACATATTCCTATCTACTTTAATTCCTTGAAATTCCATAAAAGCTAGCACTTCCACTAGGGGCAATTCTACTTCGTAGTAAAGCTTTTCCAGTCCTAGATTTTCCAACTTCTCTTTAATAGTATTTGAAATGTTTGCAACTACTCTAACATAGCTACATAGCAGTTGTTTAAGTTCTTCTCCTGGAGCCTCCCATAGCGAAATTTGATTTTTGCCTTTACCCATTATTTTTTCTTCATCAACAATTTCCTCTCCTAAGTACCCAATGGCTAGATCCTTCAAACTATAACTAGATCTTGCAGCATCAATTAAATACTCACCAATCATAGTATCAAAATGTAGGTTAGAAATATTAATGTTATAAGGATAGAAGTGCACAATCTCTTTTTTAAAGTCATGGCCAATCTTTTTTATACTATCATCCTCTAAAACTTGCTTTAGATTATAAATAAGGTCATCTTCACTAAAATCTTTAAAATCTATATAATATAGTACTTCTCCTTTAGTAGTTACCGCTAATGATACAATTTTATCGGTTACAATGTTTTGTTCTTCCGTAATTGTTTTCAAAACAATTTGTCCTTGTTTTTTTACTTCATCCAACATTGTCTTCAAACTAACTATATCTTTAATCTGCACAATATTTTGATTAGTGTTGTTTTCTAATTTATATGTATTTTCATTTTCATCAGTTGATTGCTCTATAGTTTTCTTTATACGAGGAATAAGACTATTAAATTCATAGGATCTAAACAGTTCCATTAGCTTTTCATGGTCTGCCTCTCTCTTTTTAAGATCGTCTAAATTAATATCTACAGGTACATTTGTAATAATAGTAGCCAATCGCTTACTTAGCATTGCTTGCTCACGGTTAACTTCTATCTTTTCTCTTAATTTAGTCGCTGTAATTTCTTCTGTATTTTGTATTAAATTTTCAATAGTTTCAAACTGCTTAAGAAGTTTTATAGCAGTTTTTTCTCCAACTCCAGGAACCCCCGGTATATTGTCCGACTTATCTCCCATTAATCCTTTCAAATCTATGAATTGTGTAGGAGTAACCTCATATTCCTCCATTACCTTTTTATCATCATATATTTCTAGTTGAGATATTCCTTTCTTAGTAAAAAGTACTTTGGTGCAATCCGATGTTAGCTGAAGTGCATCCCTGTCACCAGTTACTATTAAACTTTCAAATCCTTTTTCTTCGCAATGCTTAGCTAATGTACCAATCAAATCATCAGCCTCAAAACCTTCTAACTCAATGCGATATATATTAAAAGCATCTAGTACTTCTTTCAATGGTTCCATCTGTTCTGCTAATTCTGGTGGCATCTTCTTTCTACCTGCTTTATATTCAGTAAATTCTTTATGTCTAAATGTTGGGGCCTTTTTATCAAAGGCTACTCCTATGTAATCTGGTTTATAGTCTTCCATTACTTTAAGTAACATAGTTACAAATCCATATATAGCATTAGTATGATTCCCCTCTTTAGTTGTTAAAGGTGGTAAAGCATAAAATGCCCTATTAATTAAACTGTTCCCGTCAATAATTATTAACCGTTCTTGCATGGGCTTAGCTCCCTTCTTAAGATATTATCAATATTTTAGCATTTATTAGTCAGTTAGTAAAATCAATTTCTTTTTAAGAATTATACACCCTTTGCTATAAAAGAATACCCACTAGTATAATTACACTAGTGGGGCTTTAAAAAATCTATTTTTTCCATATTTTATATATTAAAATTACTACACCAAGAATTATAGATACTATAGCAAATGGGTTAATTGTTTTGCTAAATCTCTTTTTAGTTAGTTGATTTTGAGAATTCTTATTTTCTACAGAGTTTTCTTCATTTTCTGGCGTTTTTATATTATAAGTTCTGCTATCCTTGTTTTGTTTAGCACTCTCCTCGGATATTCCTTCCTGCTTTTCATCTACATTATCCATAGCCATTATACTTGGCTTTATAGTAGTTTCTTTCTCTGTATTGTCAAGTGCGTCCTTAGGTTCATCGGATGCAATTTTAAAGTTAGTGTTCTTTTCATTAATATGTTTATCCTCTATTTCACTATATAATCTATCCATATTTTTATTAATTAAAGAGTTATTTATTAAAGATAGGGAAGCCATAAAGATTAATAGACCTGCTACAATACCACTTAATAATTTCTTTTTATTAAAAAATACCATTCTATTTTTAGAGTTTTTCTCATTTTGTAGCTTTATCGTTAATTCACTAGAAAAATTTCTGGGAAGTTCTACCTCTTCAAGCTCATTAATACTTTCAACAATTATTTTTAAGTTTTGCAAGCTAATATTACAATATTCACATTCATTAATGTGATTTTCAAATTCTAATCTTTCTTGCTCTGAAAGCATATTATCTATATAAGCAGACCCATATAAATCAAAGTCTTTGCAGTTCATATTATCACTCCCTTCAATCATCTAACTGTTCTTTAATCAATATTTTCAAATTGCTTCTAGCTCTATTTATTCGAGATTTTACAGTCCCCTCTGAGCAATTTAGTATTTGAGATATTTCTTGGTATGAAAACTGCTCGATATCTCTTAAAACAATAATTCTTCTATGCTCATAGCTTAGCTTATTAATTGCTTCATGAACTAGTTTTTGTACCTCTTTCTTCTCAAATAATTCCTCTGGCGTTTCCTCGTTGCCATACACCTGAAGCTTATAGCTACCTTCTTCCGTTTCATATTCCCTGTCTAAATAAGTTACGTTAGTTTTTCTATTTTTACGAATAAAATCTATACATGCATTATTTACAATAGTGTATAACCAAGTAGAAAAACTACTTTTACCATTAAAGTTTCTAATTCCTCTATATGCCTTTATTAAGGCTTCTTGAGTAACATCATTGGCATCTTCTAAGTTTCCAAGTATACGATAAGCAATATTAAAAGCTTTTTTTTGATGAGCGGCAATTAATTGCTCAAAGCTATCTATATCTCCTGCCTTTGATTGTTCGATTAAGGAGGCCTCCTTTAAACTCAAAGTTTCCACTCCCTTCCCATACTCCTATTAATATTTGACGAATTTTTAAGAATTTTGTTCCTTAAAAAATTCTATTTAATTCTCCATCATAACAATATCAGAAAAAAACTAAATATCCAATAATTATTTTTGCCATGTTATACTGCAATTTTTATCTACTATACTCTTATTACTATTATGTCGGCTACATACTACCCCTTACAAAAAAAATATTGACATGCTCATTTGTCTATGTTAACATTAATTCTATGATGAATATGCCGTGGTGGCGGAACTGGCAGACGCAGCAGACTCAAAATCTGCCGATGGCAACATCGTGGGGGTTCGATTCCCTTCCACGGCACCAAAGATATACACATAAAAGATGTGCTTCTAAATTTGAAGCACATCTTTTTATAATTTGCCTTTGTGAATATATTATCTCGTAATTCCTAGAATTCCATTAATTTTTAATACTTCTAGCTTCAATATAGTGCTGTCTACACTCCCAACTACAAAAATATTGTGTTTCTTCCTCTTCTACAACTTGATAAGCTTTTGCTTTAGGTAAATATAATTCGCATACTTGATCATAAACCATATCAACTGCATCTTCATTTATATTTTCCTCAGAAAATCTTCTAGCGTCCTCTAAATCATTGATGTTTTTCTGATTATACACTTGTTTTCTCATAATTACCCTTCTAAATATACTATTTAAAAAAATCCTTATGGTAAAAAATATTATAAAAAGTCTTACTAAGCCTATAATTCCTTCCATTTTACCATCCTCCTTACTATACAGCTTCTAATGAATCATTCTTCTCAATTAAAGCGTAGTGTTAGAAATTCATATGGAATATGAAATCTTTCGTTGCTAATTAACAATTCTTGTAAATCACCATGAGAATCAATTGATTCCTTAAGCTGATTCATTTCTGTATGAATATTCTCCATTTTCTTATCTAATTGGGATACTGAATTTGCTGCCTCCTTAAGTTCATCAATCAATTTTTCAGGAACATTTTTATTATATTTATAATAAATTTTGTGTTCTAAACTTGCCCAAAAGTCCATAGCGATAGTACGGATTTGAACTTCAACGCAAACGCGTTCCTCTCTGTCAGACATAAAAATAGGGATCTCTAGGATTAAATGTAAACTTTGGTATCCATTAGGTTTAGGATTTTTTATATAATCCTTGCAGTTAATCAGTTTTATATCTTTTTGATTTTGAAGCATTTCACTTAATTTATATATATCGGAAATAAATGAACAAGTGATGCGAATGCCAGCAATATCTTTAATATGTGATCTTATCGAAGGTAAAGAAAGTTCATAGCCTTTCCTATAAATTTTTTTCAAAATACTTTCAGGGGATTTTAATCGAGATTTAACATGTTCAATAGGGTTATAATCATGAATATATTCAAATTCCTGTTTTAAAATATCAATTTTAGTATTCAACTCATCTAGTGCAAATTTATATGACATCATAAACCTAGTTAATTCTATTTTAAATGCGTTTAGTTGTTGTACATCTATAGTTTTTGTAATTTCCATTTTATATTGACTCCTTTTCTTAAATCTTTGAATAAATTTAACCTTATAATTAATTGTTTATTTTCATTTTTTATTTATTCTAAACTGACTATTATTATATCATAAGATATTAATGTGAACTAAATATGAATTATAACAATAAAATAAAAAAATCTGGTTAAAGTGAATTTCCACTTCAACCAGCATATACCTAACTTTTTCTATACTGTAATTATTATAACAAAATAATAGTTTAATTATATTACAACACCTACACTAATATGATTTTATCAGGTACTATTTCTAATACTCTTTTTAATCCTTCTTCAATAACCTCTTCCATTTCTAGTTCAAAATCTTGTCTGTATTTTTGTCTACAATAATTCTCTTCAAAAGTTTCAATTATTCTTATTAGGGTATTCTTAAACATAGATTTATTTTCATTATTTTCCATATTTAAAGTGGTAGAAAAAAAATCTTTAATATCACTATTGTTGACAAAGGTAATTACAATAAAGGTTATAATTGGAACTCTAAAAAAATTTACGTATAATGGATCTATTTCGTATTTTTGGCAGAGAGAGATAAAATCATCATCCAGTTGTGCTAATATATGATCTAAACCATAATCTAGATTTTTATTTAGGAAGTGATACAGATTAACAAAGAATTCTCGCTGTTTCATACCTCTATAGTCATTTAAGTTAATGATCTTGGCCACATTTTTTCCTCCTACAATACTATTTATCAAAAGTATTTGCATATACTCGCTGTTGTATTCAGATAATAAGTAAAACTTACTAATCGAAATTTAATATGAAAGTAGGTGCTTTATGGAAGATAAAATTCGTTATGAAAAATCTAAGAAAGTATCAATTATAGGTATTATAGTTAATATTGGATTGACCATAATAAAGGCAGTTATCGGATTACTTGCAGGTAGTACTGCATTAGTGGCAGATGCATTTCACTCGGCCTCTGATTTATTTAGTACAGTTGTAGTTATGCAAGGCTTAAAAATTGCATACCAGCCTCCAGATGAATCTCATCCCTATGGACATCATAGGGCCGAGTCCATAACATCTAAAATTTTAGCTATTATATTAATGGTTACTGCTATAGGTATTGGATATGAATCATATAAAGTATTAATAAGTCCATCCATAAGTCCGCCTCAATCCTTTGCCATTTATACCGCCTTCTTATCCATTATTGTAAAAGAGGCTATGTATAGACATACATATAAAGTAGGCAAAGAACTTAATAGTCCAGCCTTAATTGCAGATGCATGGCATCATCGTAGTGATGCATTTTCATCTATTGCGGCGGTAATTGGTATTGCTGGGGCATTGTTAGGGTATACAATTATGGACCCTCTTGTTGGTATTATAGTTGCTGTTTTAATTTTAAAAACTGGAATATCTATTTATATTGATGCAATTAGAGTTCTAATGGATACAGCTCCACCAAAGAAAGTATTTGATATAATTGATAAAGCAGCTAGAAAAGCTGAAGAGGTTAAAGATATACAGGACATAAAAATACGACAGTATGGTCCTAAATATTTTGTAGATATAAAAATTTGCGTCGATCCTAATATAACGGTTGAAGCTGGACATGCCATTGCAGGAAAAGCAAAACATTTTATTATTAATTCAGAACTGGATGTTTTAGATGTTTTGGTACATGTGAACCCTTTTCGCTAAACTTATAATCAGTTGAACTTTTTATAAAACAATGGTAGAATTTTCATATAGAAATGTACATGAAGGTGGGAAGTTATGGATTTTAGACAATTAGAGTCATTCGTAGCAATTGCCAAATTTAAAAGTTTTTCTAAGGCTGCTGATTATTTGTATCTCACACAACCAACCATAAGTAGCCATATTTTAAATTTAGAAAAGGAATTAAATACAGTATTGATTAATCGGTCTAGTAAAAAAATTTCATTAACTAAGGCTGGTGAAGTCCTTTATGATTATGCTATTAATATTATTAATTTAAGAGAGAGAGCCAGATTTAAGCTAGGAGAGTTTAAAGGAAAGATTGTCGGGAACGTAGAAATAGCTTCTAGTACAATTCCTGAACAATATATTATTCCCGAGCTTATATGTGAATTCAATAAAATTTATCCAGATGTAACTTTTTCAATGCTTCACTATGATTCAGCTCAAGTTGTAGAAGGAATTATAAACGGTGATATAGATTTTGGCATTGTTGGTGCTAAAATACCTCATAACCAACTAAAATATGTGGAGCTTACAAGTGATGAACTCGTTTTAGTTACACCATATAATGAATCTTATGACAGTGAAGATATCTCTATTACACTACATGATTTACTAAAAGAAAAATTCATTTTAAGAGAACAAGGGTCAGGGACCAGAAACTTACTAGAAGAAACTTTAAGAAGCCAAAACATAGATATAAAGCAATTACAAGTTATTGCATATGTAGAAAATACCGAAGCAATAAAGCAATGCATTAGAAGAGGTTTAGGTATTTCAATATTGTCTAAACGTGCAATTGAAGATGAAATTAAATACAAACTGTTAAACTATATAAAAATTAGAGATATGGAATTAAAGAGAAAATTTTATTTCGTATATCACAGCCAAAGATCACCTTCACCACTTGAAATAGAATTTCAACAATTCGTTTGTAACCACTTTATTAGGAACAACTAAAGACATTATCATAAAAAAGGATGGGGGAACCCATCCTTCTTTTAAAAACAAACTAGTAATCCACCTTGTCCAGAATGGGTACCGATTACAGGACCCATTGTTGTTACTAACACTTTAGCAGGGCTAAAACGCTTAATTATTTCTTCCTTTAATGCTAAAGCATCTTCAATACAATCGCAGTGAGTTATTCCTATAATCCTATCTTTAAAATCCATATTTTTTTCTGCAATTTGTTCTAAAATAAAGTTAGTAGCTCTTTTCTTTCCACGAATAGTCTTTAATATCTTTACATATCCTTCTTCAACATGTACTATTGCCTTTAGATTCAACAGATTTGCAACCATTTCCTTAACCCTATTTACTCTACCACCCTTTACAGCATTTTCTAAGGTTTCTAAATAAACAACAACTCTCATTTCATCCCTGTACTCTTTTAGTTTTTCAATTATTTTTTCCAAGCTTGCTCCTTCTTTTCTCATTTCACAAGCTTTTAATACTTGCATACCTAAACCCATTGATCCACTTAAACTATCAAAAACTTCAATCTTTTTTTCCATCATCTCTCTTACCATTATTGCACCATTCATTGTACCACTTAATTTTGAAGAAAGATGTATACATAATGTTTCGCCAGTTCTTTGAGCAGCTTTCTTAAATGCATCTACATAACTTTGAGGTGATGGCTGAGATGTTTTGGGAAGTCCTTCAGATGTTGCCATTTTTTTATAAAATTCCTCATGTGTTAAATCTATACCGTCCACATAGTTTTCTCCATCTATTTCAATGTTTAAAGGAACAACTATAATATTGTTTTCTTCCAAAATTTCTTTTGGCAGGTCACAAGAACTATCAGTAATTATTTGCATTCAAAAACCTCCTGTTGTTTCATATTACTTATATAATAATATGTATTGCACTATATTGAAAGAAAAATTTAAAAATTAATATAAATAATTTACACTTTCTATTCTAATGTTATATAAAAAACAACAGTCTTTGTTTATCATTATACCCACGCCTATTAAATTATATTAATCTACATAATAACTATATCTTTTTAATATTATGTTTATATGCATAAATAGCAGCCTGTGTACGATCGCTAACATTAATTTTTTTAAATATATTCGACACATGGTTCTTCACAGTTTTTTCACTAATAAATAAGCAATCTCCTATTTCTTTGTTATTAAATCCCTCTGCAAGTAATGTTAAAACCTCATACTCTCTTTTTGTCAAATTTTCTCCATTTATTTCTCTTTTGCCTTTTTCTTCTCTACGATTAAATTCTTTTACTAATTCTGTTGCTAAGGTAGGATAAATATAACTTGAACCTTGAAATACATCTCTTATGGCTTTAATTAAACTTTCGCTTTCTGCATCTTTTAATACATAACCATCAGCACCTAAATTTATAGTTTCAAACAAATATTCTCTGTCTTCGTAGAAAGTAAGCATAATTATTTTAATAGTTTTATCCATATCTTTTAATCTTCGCAGAGTTTGTATTCCATTTAGTTTCGGCATATTAATATCTAACAGAATAATATCAGGCTTAAGTTTTTGTACCTTTAAAATTGCATCTTCTCCATCTCCAGCCAATCCTATTACTTTAATATCCGGCTCTAGTTCAACAATTTGTTTTAACCCTTGTCTTACCAAAGAATGATCATCAACTATTAAGACTTTTATATCATTCATATTTCATCCCCCTAATTTTCATTTGGTATATTAATTATAACTTTTGCACCACAATTTTTTTCGCTTTTCACTTCAAATGTTCCATTAAGTAGTTCGATTCTTTCCTGCATATTTAATAGACCAAAACCTCCCTCATATCTATTACGCCTTTTTAGATCTTTTATATTAAAGCCTATACCATTATCTTCTACTAGAACGTATAGATTCCTTTTTGTCATTTCTAACTTAATTTTAACCATAGTTGCATGAGAATGCTTCTGTACATTATTTAATGCTTCTTGTACTATTCTAAATAGAGCAATATTTTTAATGTTATCCTCTACTTCAACTTGCGATAGTATAACAAAATCAACTTCTATATTAGTATCACTTTGAAAATTATGTATGTACCTTTGAATAGTAGGTATAAATCCAATGTCATCTAGTGCCATTGGATGTAAATTATATATAATTCCTCTAATATCTTTAATACTGTTTCTTAAAACTTTCTTTAATTCCTGTATTTCATTTTTTGCCTTGACAATATCTATATCTATTAACCGTTCACAAACCTCTGTTTTTATTATAGCGTTAGTTAAAGCTTGGGCTGGACCGTCATGAATATCTCTTGCAATTCTTTGGTGTTCTTCTTCTCGTACCTGTATAATTCTTCTTCCTAAAATACTCCTTTGATTCATATCTTCTAGTGTATCGGATATATTTTCTAAATCTCCACTTAGAAAGTCAAAAGCTACACAAACCTTAGATATAAGATTTTCAGATCTTTTTAAAATATTTTGTGCATTCTTTAATCTTAATTCTAGGTCTGTTCTTCTTTTAATTAAATCTTTTTCTTCTTGTCTTTTCAGAATAAGCTTAATTTGTAGCTGATTAGCATTTTCATAAGCCTTTTTGATATTTTCCTCACTATGCTTTGAAAAATTTTTACTTACTGTTAACAATATTTTACGACTTATTTGCTCTTGATGCTCTAATATTTCTACTTCTTTAATTAAAAGTTGAACTTTACTTTGAAAATCGTCTAATTCTTTTTTTAGAGAATTATATTCATTTCTTGCAGCCTCAGATATTTCAAAGATTTCTTTCTTACCTTCTGAAATAGCATCCATTGTTCTTTTTAATACCTTGGTAATTTGATCATTATTTCCACTTCCACCCTGCACTTATTTTAGCACCTCCATCATTATTCTAATAAATTCTACATGCTCCGACAACTTTCCTCTATTTTCCTTACAATAATAAGTATTTTATGAGAATATAGTAATTTATTCCTAAGTTTCTAATGATTAAATAGAAAAAGGATCTTTAAAGATCCTTTTTCTGTTTATTATTCACTTATTTGATAATTACTCAACATCCACCTATCTTTAATGTTCTCCATTTCAACTATGTACTTTATTTCCTCGGTGTATTCATTTTCATATCCTGAGATATCCCATAACATGATACATTCTAATTTTACCCTATTTAAACTATTTTTGACTACATAAATACTTTTAACTGATACGTTTGAAATTCCTTCATATGATGTAGGATTATTTAACATGTGTTCGAACATTTCCATATCTAACTTAAGTAGAGGATCAACAATAAATTCATTTAAATCTTCTTCAATTTCATCAATAGATACATATTGTCCCATTAAAAGCTGATTCCATATCTTGCTTCGTTCTTTAAAAACCCTCTCAACTTGTTGGTGCAATTCTTCCACAAGGGCTTCACTATTATAGGATGCAAAAATAACATTTTGATATGAAATAATAGTAAGAATAAATAAAAAAATAATAGAAACTCTTTTCATAATTTTCCTCCTTTGTTTATAATCATATATTTATATACATAATTATAAACAAAGGATTTTGCAAAATTTAGTTCTTTTTAGTGCAAAATAAAAATTTCGCCCAACATATAGTGTCAATTTAAGATAGTCATCTACAATATATTGGGGATATGTTTTGAATTCTTAAATTGCTTCAATTCTTTTTTTCTCCTCTTCGCTTAAAAGATTTTCTAAATCCAAAATAATAACCATACGATTTTCAATCTTTCCTATTCCACTAATAAATTTATCATCTGATCCCATTATAATATTAGGTGCATCTTCTATCTTCGTATCGTCGATTGTCAATACTTGGGATGCATCATCTACTAAAAGTCCTACCTGCTTATCATTTAATCCAAAAATTATAATTCTAGTATTTGGTGTAATCGAAGCAGAAAGCATATCAAATTTTTCACGTAAATTAATAACCGGTACTACATTCCCACGATAATTAATGATACCTTTAATAAAATTTGGTGAATTTGGAACCTTAGTACATTCCATATATTCACTTATTTCTTTAACATTCATTATATCTACAGCATATTCTTCATTTTCCAACTTGAAAATAACATATTGTCTTTCTGACATTTTTTTACCTCCTAAATCGAACTTTTTCCTCTCTTTCTTTACAAGCTATTATTCTATATTAACATTAATTTTCCTTTTATTTATCAAAGTTTTTTATTTATAGACAAAATAAAAATCATCTTTATCTATTTTTAAAGATTACTTCCCAAAATAAATAAGGATGATTATATAAAAACTTAATCTACTAATTCTATATTTTCTAACTGTTTTGCAAAAGATTTTCTAAAAGAATTTATATATTCTTTACGTAGTTTTTGTTGTTCCTCTTTCTCTAAGGCACTTAATTCTCTTTCTTTTGATATTCTAGCTAGTTCATTAATTCTATTAATTTTTTCTTTAGATACCATTTATAACACTCCTAGAACTTTATTTATTATTAATATATACAATTATTTTTAAATTACTATATATTATACCACGAAAATGTTATAAGTTTAAGTTGATGTTTCTTCACTTGAGAACAATTTTTCTTTATTTGTTTGTGTTTCAATATTTTCTGCAACTTCATAATCCATATCACTTTCTTTAGATAACTGTTCTTCGCTATTATCTGTAGGAGTAGTTTCATCATTCATGCTAGTTACTGCTTTAAATATTTGTACCATGCGCATTAAAGAATCCCGTTGGTCCTTATGAATAAAAGGCTGAATAATTTCTATAATATCCATTTCACTAATTTTTTCTTTATTTTTTAAAGTGCTAATTACATTTATTACCGATGCTAACTTTTTAAACTCGGATACCTTTTCTTTTACCTCATCAGCAAGTATCGGCTCAAAAACCTCAATATATTCATGTATATTTGCCATATGATTTCCATTCTGTGATAAACTATGTATTTCTTTTAATTTTTTTTCTAATGTTCTAATCTTAACATCAAAATCTACTGCTTGATGAACCAACATTTTCTTTTCATCCTCAAGAAATTCACTTAGGTCCATTAACATATTACGTTTTCTATCCTCTAAACTAAATGAAGAATATCTTACTCCTGCCGATGCAATTTGTGGAGGTTCCATTAGCACCTTTACATTTCTAATGATCTGCAATATAGTCTCAGCACTATGAACAATATATTGTTCCTGTGGATCCATATATCCTTTTATTCTATTAAGAAACTTTGTTTTTTTATCTAAATCGACTAAGTTCATTCCCTGAAATCCTAATTTTTTGGTATCACTACGTGACAAAAAAATTAAAAACAGAAAAAAAAGTAACCAATTGGGTTGAATCTGTAACCTTTGTTCTTGTCTATCCATTGTTGGCCTCCTTCCAAATTTGACCTATTATATAGTATATGTATATTCTATTTAAAATGTTTTATTAATCTTTATATTATCTTTTGCTATATAAAATAAGTTATCTTTATAATTTTAGTGGCAAAATATAAACCTCCTGCATATCTATATACGGAAAAGCATTTACAAAGAAAATTATTATTTAGGAGGGAGAATAATGAATTCTAAAAAATTAAATGAACTTTTAAGAGCTTTTAAGGCTGGTGACTATAGTAGGCTCCAGGAAGTAAAAAGTATGGTTTCTGAAGACGACTATCAAAAAGCTGTAGACTTATTTAACCAATATAGCGATAAGCCGGAAGATGAGATTTTAGATGAGTTAGCAAAACTTAAAAAATCAGTACCTAACCACGAAGAAATGATAAACAGAATAAAACCATTTTTAAATCAAGAACAATTATCTAGACTAGATAAGGTTATGGATTATTTAAATAACCAAGATTAGAAATTTAACTTAATTTATTTTATTAAATATCAATAAACTAAAACAAGGGTCCATTTATTAGGTCCCTTGTTTTAGTTTATTAAATTAATCTACCTTCTTTAACGACAATCTTACCATTTTTAATTACTATATCCACATGATTAACTCCAAAATGATAAGGAATATAGTATAAATTAGGTGCATCGAAAATAACTATATCAGCTTTTTTCCCTATTTCAATACTTCCTATTTCATGTTCTCTATTTATTGCTGCAGCAGCATTTATTGTAACTGCACTTATTACTTCTTCAGGAGTCATCTTAAGGTATAAACACCCTAGACTCATAATCAATTGAATATTTTCCGTAGGGCAGCTACCTGGGTTATAATCAGTTGCTAGAGCAACAGACAAGCCATAGTCAATCATTTTGCGTACATTTGCATATTTGCCCATAGCTAAATTAAATGAAGTACCAGGCAATGCCACAGCAACTACATCTTTTTCTGCCATCATTTTTAAGCCTTCTTCACTAGCAGCCATCAAATGATCAGCAGACACAACACCTAACTCTGCTGCTAACTCAGCTCCACCTAAAGATATGATTTCATCAGCATGAATTTTCGATTTCAGTCCTAGTTTTTCTGCAGCCTTAAGTATTTTTCTAGTTTGATCTATTGAAAATACGCCCTCTTCACAAAATACATCACAAAATTCCGCTAATTGTTTTTCTGCTACTATTGGAAGCATTTCATTTATTACTACATCTACAAATTCATCTGGATTGTGTCTATATTCCCCAGGAATAGCATGTGCTCCCATAAATGTAGAAACTAAATCAGAATTACTTTGTTTATTTAATATATCAATAGCCTCTAACTGTTTAATTTCAGTGTCTATCTCTAATCCATATCCACTTTTAACCTCTACAGTAGTTACACCATAGGTCAACATTCTATCTAAACTTTTTTTAGATTGATTAACTAATTCCTCTAAGGTAGAGTTTTGCGTGGCTCTTACAGTACTTAAAATTCCTCCACCCTTCTTCAATATTTCGAGATATGGAACACCTTTTAATTTTAGAGCTAATTCATTTTCTCGTGATCCTCCATGGACTAAATGGGTATGTGGGTCTATCAGTCCTGGTGTGACAGTTTTGCCTTTACCATCAACAATCAAAGTATGTTCTTGTATTTTAAATTCAGATCCTATATCACCACTGCCTACTCCTATTATTGTATTCTCTTTAATAGCTATCCAACCATTTTCAATAAGTCCAATGTTTTGCATTTCTCTTCCCTTTTTAGCCTTTATACCAGACTTTACTGTTATAAGCTGAGATATATCTTTAATAAGCACATCAACAACCATTTTGCACCATCCTTTACTTTACAGTAATATAACTTCACTCTCTACAGCTTCTACTAATTTACCCGTAAAAATTAGACTTGCACATTTATTTATATCTATATACATTATCCTATCTTCCTTTAGCTTTGAAACCTGATTTCTAATTGTATCGTATGCTATTTGAGTTCCCTTACCTAAAGTATAATTTTTATAGAAATCTATTCCTTGTGCAGCTGCCATTAGTTCGATAGCAAGCACATTAGCAGTATTTTTGTAAATCTCCCTAGCCTTCCTTGCAGCTATAGTTCCCATAGATACATGATCTTCTTGATTAGCAGAAGATGGAATTGAATCTACACTAGCTGGATGAGCTAATACTTTGTTTTCCGATACTAATGATGCCGCTGAATATTGTGATATCATAAAACCAGAATTGAGCCCTCCTTTTTCTGTTAAAAAGGCAGGTAAACCACTTAGCTGTGGATTAACTAACCTTTCAATTCTTCTTTCAGACACATTAGCAAGCTCCGCTATAGCTATTCCTAAAAAATCAAAAGACAATGCCATTGGTTGTCCATGGAAGTTACCTCCCGAAATAACCTCATCCTCTTCAGTAAAAATCAGTGGATTATCAGTGGCGGAGTTAATCTCTATAATTATCTTTTCTTCCACATATCTAACAGCATCTTTAGAAGCACCATGGATTTGCGGAATGCAACGCAAAGTATAGGCATCTTGAACTCTTATATCACCTTGCTTTGTAATAAAACTGCTGTTTTCTAACATATTATTTAGATTAACTGAACAATCTATTTGTCCTCTATGTGGTCTTACTTCATGAACTTTCTTATCAAATGCGTTAATAATACCTCTTTGTGCTTCTAATGTAAGAGAGGCTGCTATATCTGATATCTTAAGTAAGTTTTTACAATCATATAGTGTTAGGGCTCCAATAGCAGTCATTACCTGTGTTCCATTAATTAATGCTAAGCCTTCTTTAGATGTTAACTTTACAGGCTCAATTTTTGCATCATTCATGGCATCTTTACTATCCATCAATCTACCTTTGTAAATAGCCTCGCCTTCTCCCATCATAACTAAAACCATATGAGATAATGGCGCTAAATCACCACTGGCACCCAATGATCCTTTTTCTGGAATAATAGGATGAACTCCTTCATTTAACATTCTAACTAATGTATTTAATGTATCTAATCTAATACCAGAATAGCCTTTAGCTAAAGCATTAACTCTTAATAGCATAATAGCTCTTACTATATCCTCTTCAAGAGGATTGCCAATACCACAAGCATGACTAACAATCAAATTTCTTTGTAGGTTTTCAGTTTCATCCTTTGAAATGACTATATCGCTAAATTTACCAAAACCTGTAGTTATCCCATAAACTACCCTCTCTTCTTCTACATATCTATCAACCACTTTTCGATTTTTATTAATTCTTTCAATAGCTTCATCTGATAATTCCACTTTATAAAACTTTCTAGATACTTTAGCTATTTCCTCTAAAGTCAAGCTGTTCCCATCAATAATAATTTTTTCCATTTTATACCTCCTAGTGTTTAATTTATATTCTTATGATTATGTGAATCTTATAATTTAGATATATTCTAACTTATTAAAATATTCTATAAAAATATAACTTTACCTTCTTTTTTCATATATTTAACCTGCTTTAATCTTTAACTATACAAAATAGGAAGGGTTACCCCTTCCTTATAATTTCATTATAATATATCCTATCTACTAGTCTTTAAAAGTGCACCAATTATATTACTTGTAATTTTAACTAAGTTATATGCATTATAGTCAAATTCCTTTTCTTTTATTGAAACCGATAGGTAAATTGCACCACAAACATTTTCATTAACTACAACAGGAATAATAATTACAGATTTCCAATTTGGTGTGTTAGTTAATATATCAAAGCTATTTATACTTTCCCAATCTATAATATATTTACCTTCCATATTTATAATCACACTTTTTACAAGATTTTCATTAAATATAAATGGCGGCACCCAGTCTTCAATAAACCGTCTACGATAATATTTTTTGTGAATTTTATTATCTTCAACAGTAAAAAGTATACCTTCTTCAGCCTCTAATATTTCTATTAATCTTCCTAGAACTGTAAATATCTTTTCTTTTATAGTACTATTTCTACTAATTAATTCAATTATTTCAGTAATAACGAGAACATTTCTTTGATCATGTATAATATTTCCTGTTACAATTCCTGCAAGTTTATCAACTCTTTTACTACCTAAAATAATGTCTTTTTTCCACATAACACTTCTATTTCTACCATTTTCCTTAGCGTTATAAAGAGCTTGATCCGCCCTCTCTATAATTTGGATCTGCTTATTTGCATCACTAGTAAAACTTGCAATTCCACAGCTTATAGTTAGTTGAGCATCACTTCCAAGTAACTTGGAACTTTGAACTTTATTCCTTACTTTTTCTGCTATAGTATAGGCATCAACTTTATTTGCTCCAGGTAATAATATAATGAACTCCTCACCACCATATCTACCTACATAATCTGTGGTACGAATATTACTTCTAATAATTTTCCCTATTTCCGTCAATACAATATCACCTTTTTGATGTCCATAAATATCATTCACATTTTTAAAATGATCGATATCTAACATAATAATCGAAAGTGGCTGATTTATTTCTTTTGCATATTCAATTTCTTCATCAAAAACTTGCTCAAAATATTTTCTCATATATGTTCCTGTCATCTTATCAATAGATGAAAAAATGGTTAAATAATGATTAGTAAGCAATATACCTGCTAAAGGCAAAAGATTTTTACAAAGCTTTAAAGTTTCTTCCGAAAAATTATTAAGAGCTTTATCTGTTTCTAAATATAAATATCCTATAATTTTTTTCTGAAATTTATTATAGTTCTTTCTATTATTTTCTTGTACATTTTCATTATTTCCATTTTCATTTTCTTTATAGATAGGTAAACAAATCAACCCTCTTGTATTGTTTCTAAAGTATTCCCTATTGAAATCTCTAGTAGGATTAAGACTGCTTTTGCTAAAAACTTCTTTGTTAATGCTAGATACATTCTCTAATATACTGTTAATTTTATCTTGAGGTATACTCTGTCCTACTGATGTTATAGTTTTATGGCCTTCTTCCTCTATTATTGCACCTCTAGATGCCAATGTAGTTCTGCATGCTAGCTGTAACAAAAGATCTAAATTTTTAATATTATTATCAGTAAATGAGGCTACCAATTGTTCTATACTTGTAATATTGGTTCCATTAAACTTATCATAATGTTCTAAAGCTAATTTATAAAATTTTCTATTTTTTAAAATATTCTGAAGTTCTACAATATCAAAAAAACCTTCTAAGTTATTATCAGATAGCAACTTAACCTTATACTTTTCATAATTTTCGTCATTAATATTTAGGAAGTCCTTTGATTTGTCACCATTAATCAACTTTTCAATTATAAATAAATTTATTCTTACCAAAAACTTATCATCTTTTAGTAAATATAATCTTTTAAACTCGAAAGGTATTGTATTGAATAGTACATATATAACATCTAGAGCATTCAAGAAACTATTAATTGATCTTAAATATGCTCGAGACTGTAGATATGAACTTCCAAGCTGAGCATACACATTCCATTGTATCTCCTTAAATTGATCTAATTTTTTATTTAAAATTAGGTCTTCTAGAGCAACTATCTGTTGTTTCTTATTTAATAGAAAACTTTCAACATATTTTCTCTTCAAAATAAAATAATCATTATTCACAGTATTAGCTAAATCAATATCTTCCTCTAAAAGACATTTAGCTTCTGAAATCATTAATTTATTTATAAAGTAATTAGCTCCTTCTAATAGAATCATTCTTTTATCCCTTACATAGGGCGTTTCTCTATAGTCGTTAATTAGCTCAATGAGTTCTTTATCTTCGACCAATTCCCCCGAATTGTATTTTGCAAAATAATATAACTTTCGCATGCGTAGTTGTATTAAAAACTCAGCATGAGAAAACTTTTCAAAAAATTCTTTAATTATTTGCAAAGCTTCATTATAGGCTCCCATTGCCATATATAGTTTTGCACAAGCTTCAAGATATGTTTCTAAATATATCGCCTTACGATTAATGTTTCTATTTTTGTAAATTACATCTGCTTTTAGTAAATACATATATGCTTGTTTATATTCGCCTATATTTGTATAGCTTACAATTAGATTGCTATAGACCATTAAGGTTGAAATTTCTTCCCCATATTCAAGCGCAAGTTCAATGCTTTTCTTCAAAACATCTATAGCCTTATAATAATCATGTTCGGTAATATAGGTATCAGCAATGTTATTACTGAAAGTAATGATACCATCAGTTCTACGAAATTGCTTAGAAATTTTTAGCGCCTTTTGAAAATAAACCCTTGCATTATGAGTATCTTGAAAATGATCATGGTATATTACACCAATATTATTAATCGGCCGAGCTGTTTCTTCGCTCTTATTAGCCTTCTCTAAATACTCTACACTCTCCTTAAAAAGTTCTAATGCAATTACTATGTTTTCTTCAAAATACTCAACAATACCTCTTAATCCCATGAACATTCCCATGTAATATAGGTTGTTTTGTACAAAGGCATAATCAAAGTATTGCTCTGAGATGGCTTTCATTTTTTGTAACTCTCTCATTTGCATATATGCTCTACCTAATAAATAAGCTGCTTCCATAGTTCCATTAACATATTTAATTTTATTTGCCTCATCTATAGATTCATTTAGATAAGTTAATGCCGAATCAAATTCATTTCGAATTGAATATAGCAGTCCAATCTTAATTTTTGCATCTATAGATTTCTTAGGTATATTTTGCAAGTTAGCCAACTTTATAGCATAATCAAAATAATAAATTGCATCATTATTTTTAGATAAATTTTGACTAACATCTCCAAGATGTATTAAAACAGTTAATTTCCTTCTATCTGTATCATCCTCCAATAATTCATAAGCCCGTTTAAAGAAAGTATATGCCTGTTCATAAATAAAAAACTTTAGCATTCCAATTCCTGATTCTATACAATAGTTGATAGACTTATCTTTTTGATCCGATTGTATTAAGTGATATATCAACTCCTCCTTATTCTCTCTACCTTCTTTTATATATAGCTCCTCTAGTATATTGCTTGCTTTAATATGTAGAAGTATTCTTCTATCTTCATCTATATTATTATATATATTTTTTTTAAAATCCTTGTTATGAAATCCATAGGTATATCCCCAATCGTCAAGCTTTTCATTTAAAATCTTTAGCTGAGTTAAGTTTGAAAAATAATCATCGTAATCATTTTTTATAGTTTCTAGCATATCACTAATAATATCCTTTGAAATCGAGGTGTTAAATAATGAAACTACATCTAAAATCTCCCTTGCTATATTATCTAAAGATTGTAGTTGCTTCAAAATTGATTCATCAATATTTTGAGAAAGTATAATTTTATTATAATCATCTACACTTATGATTGGGGCAAACCCCTTATAATTGGTGCTATAATTAACTTCCAATAATTTCTGTGAGTATAGTTCTTTTATTATTTCTTCAATATGACTTGGTGTTCCTTCTGTATCTCTCATAATGCGACTTGCAAAATTTAGAGGTTCTTTATGCCATCCTAAAATATGCTTAACCAGCTTAGCAGTCTCTTCTATAGTTAACCTGCTTAGCTTTATGCTTAAAGCATTATCTATGGACCACTTATTTATATAATCTTTATTTTTATCACAATAAAAATGTCCATCCATATAACCTAATATTAGTAATAAAGGAGCCTTCTTAATCTTATTTAAATTAAGTAAATAATCTACGAACTCTATCATAGACCTGTCAGCCAAGTGAAAGTCATCGATTAAAATAACACAAGGATGAATTAAGGATACGTCAAACATAAAGTTGGCTACGCGGTTATAAAGCCTTAGTACTTCCTGATTATTCGGCAAAACTTGAGACGGTATAATATCTCTATTACTACCTAGTTCTGGAACTAACTTTATTAGTTCTCTTCCATACTTTGTAATATATAATTCAGATGATATTTTAATAAATTGTTTAAGAACACTACCTATTATTTCTCTAAACCCTTCTGCTTGTTGGTTAATAGTAACACGAAAAGATTTATATTTCTTCCACTTAATTAAGTGGCTGACTTCGTTTATTAATCTTGTTTTTCCAATACCCTTATCACCATTTATAAGCACTATGTTTTTATTAAACTTTCTTATTCGATCTTCTCTTATTTCACAAACATCAAGTATTTTCCTCAGTTCTTGATCTCTCCCAATAAGCGAAGTTTTAAAATTAATCTTATCTACATCCTTAAGGTTTTCAATGACTTTGTTAAGACCATAAATATTTCTAATAGTATCATTGCATTCATGTATTGTCATATATCTCATATCAATATCATTACTTGTCATTTTTTGAATCATATTAAATAGCTTGACTTTTGAGCTACCATCTTTAAGATAGTCTTCATTTCGTGAAGTTACACGACTATTATCTAATAAAGTTAATGTAAGTAAATAGTAAAGCAAGGACCCTAAAGAATATATGTCAGTATAAACGCCTAATTCCATACCACATACAAGCTCTGGTGCGAAAAAACTACATGTCAAAGTATGAAAATATGTTTTCATTATTTCCATTCTATGTATACTAACTATATCCAATAGCTTTACAGTAAACTTATTCTCTTTTTTAATTAGTTTAACAGTCTCTACACCTATATACTTATATACTATTCCATGATAATAAAGAAAATCTAGTGCACGGGAAATTTGCTTATATATATCCAGCAAATCATATTCTTCAAGTGGTTTGTCTATATCTGTTAAATTAATTGAATCTACATACTCTGTAGTATAAAAGAAGATAGTCTCTTCAATAGGCTTATCGTCCATTATTTCAACAATTCCATAACTATATATACTCATGATGCTTTCCTGGTTGTATGATGAAACTTCATAAAAGTTACTATTGCAATATTCAATAAAAGGTCTTGTAATTTGAGTATCACTTATCAAATGTAACAAAACCTTTTCCCCCTTTTTTATTAAATCCAATGCTATGTATTGACTATAATAATGCTCTTGCTCTAGAGATTTTAAAATTTTATAACGACTATTTATTAACTCCATAGCACCACTTCCCCGATAATTTTCTATCTTTTATTAACATCTTCTACCGTCTTCTCATAAACCTTAGATATACCTTCTAATATAAACCCTCGCTGCTGTTCGCTTACTTCTTTAAGAACGTCAGCTAAGTAGTTTCTTCTAGCATGTAGAACTTCATTAATAAGTTCATGTCCCTTTTCTAATACTTGAACTCTCACTACTCTTCTGTCTTTTTCATCACGTACTCTCTTTACCAATTGATTTTTTTCCATTCTATCCACTAGATCCGTTATTGTACTACATGCTAAAAACATTTTGCTACTTAATTCTCCTATAGTTATGTCTTCATTATTTATCAAATATTGTAAAGCCTCAAATTGTGGAGGTGTAATAGAAAAATCCGTTAAAATTTCCCGACCCTTTTGCTTAATAATTGTGCACAGGTACCTTAGTTCTTTCTCTATTTCTGTAATGTTATCATCATACCTAATTTCTTGCATATCCTACCTCCTGATTGAAAATATTACACTTATTTTATCATATTTATAAACTTTTTTTAACAAATTCAAATTAATTATAATATTTTTTTGTTTATGGAATAAATAATTCAATGGCTTCTTTTTTTATTTCAAAATTCATAGGAAGCTTTCCACCCTGCTCTCCGTCCAAATCAACATATATATCTTCATCACATTCGACACTTAATCCATCTACCTGTATATACTCCAAATTAGGATGATTAGTATGGTTACCTATTAAAACTTTAACAAAAATACTTGCAACATCAATAAATTCACTTTTTTCAACAATTAATAAATCAAATTTACCATCATTAATGCTGGCCTCTGGAGCAATATATCTAAATCCACCTACGGAAGCACTATTTGCTAGAAGAAAAAATAATACTTCCCTATCTTCTTCCACTTCTCCAATGCGCGTCCGTATTTTTATAGGCTTAAACATTTGTTTTGGTAGTTCTTTAATACCCTCTAAATAATATGCGAACTTACCCAAAACAGTTTTTGATTCTGAGGAAACCTTATAAGCTACATCTGTCAGTAATCCTGCTGCGGCAACATTTAAGAAGTATCTATCTCCTCCTAATCCAACATCAACTTTAATAGTATTTCCCCTAATTATTAATTGAGCAAACTCGTCCATCATACGTGGAATTTTTAAATAGTTAGCAAAATCATTTACAGTACCTGCAGGATAAACTGCCAATTTAGGTCTATAGGTATTATCCATAATACCATTTACAACCTCATTAACAGTACCATCTCCTCCTATTGCTATAATTATATTATATTTATCTTTACAAGCATTAGAAGCCGCATGCATAGCATCTAACTGCTTCTCTGTTGGAAAAATATCTACATGATAGTTATTTTTATTTAAAAATTCAACTAGGTTAGGTATATTCTTCTGTACTATTTGCCTTCCTGAGTTTGGATTATAGATTATTTTTACTTTTTTCATAATGGTGCCCCTTTCAAGGATATCTTTATAACAAAGACTTCTAATAAATTTTTTTAATTAAAGAAGGCTTTGCCGAAATGTATTTTACAGAAAGTATATATTAATACAATTTATAATTTCCCACATATTATAAAATAGGTCTATATTTTTCTTCATTTAATCCACTTCTATTTATATCGTTTATTAGTTCTTTGATAATATTACTTATTATTATTATTCCCTTTTCTATTTCATAATTGTTAACAGAAGCAATGCTTAATCTGAAGTGATTGTTATCGTTTTGATGAATAAAGAATAAGTTTCCAGGAGCTAAAGCAACATTTTTTCTAATAGCCTTCTCATATAATTCCCTTGAAGAAATTTCCATAGGTAACTTAAACCAAAAGTTAACTCCGCCCTTTGGATGTATATACTCAACTTGTGATGGCATATACTTTTCAATGCTTCTTAACATCGTATCAAAACCACTCTTATACTTTTTTTCCATATACTTAATATGCTCTTTCCAAGTTCCTCTCGTAAAGTAAAGTTCTAAAGCCCTCTGTAGAAGACCAGATGTAGAAATATCAGAGGAATGTTTTGCAAAAAGTAAATGATCATAAAATATAGATGGAGCTATTAAAAACCCTAGCCTTAACCCTGGCATAAATATTTTCGAAAAACTCTTTACATAAATAACCAAATCATTATTAGTGTCTAAGCTTTTTAAAGTAGTATTATCCCATGAATAAAAGTTTAAATCGCTTAAATAGTCGTCTTCCACAATATACATATTATATTGTTTACATAAATTAATAATTTTCTCTTTTTTACTTCTACTATAGGATATTCCCGTTGGATTTTGAAAATTAGGCATTAAATATAAAAATCTAGGCCTAAAAATTCGTATTTTTCTTTCTAAATCATCAATATCGATACCATCATCTATAAGATTAACATCGATAATTTTAGCTCCTCTCGATTTAAAAGAAGCTATTGCCCCAGTATATGAAGGATTTTCAACAATAACCGTATCTCCATAATTTAATAATGCCTTTGCAATAATATCTATACCCTGTTGGGCTCCCGAAATAATTTGTAAACTATTTATATCTGCAAATATATTGTATTCTCTTACATATTTTATCAATGCTTCTCTTAAAGGTAAATATCCTTGACTTTCTTGATAGTCAAAGGCATGTCCCTTATCTCTATCCAAAACTTCATTTAAAACCTCTTTAAAATCATCTACAGGAAACAGTTCCGCCATAGGAGTAGCACTAGCAAAATTAATCATATTATTTTTAATTTGAATTTGCCCCTGCTCTATAAGAGAAAGAGACCCTAAGCCCTCAATTATTTTTTGATCTTCTACTTCCTCAGAGATATAAGTCAGAAAATCTGGTGAAATATAAGTACCGCTTCCCATTTTCTTATATACTAAACCCTCTTGTTCTAAAATATGATAAGCATTTACCACAGTAACATTGTTAACGTCCAATTTTTGCGCTAATTTACGTATAGGTGGTAACTTTTCATCCTTACTAAGTCTTTCTTCCATAATAAGCTTCTTTATTGCTTTGTAGAGCTGAATATATAAATGTTCTCCCTTATCTTTGTAAAGCTTAATATTTTCAAAATGTTTCATCTATCATCAACATCCTTCAAGTCTTATATAGTTACATTATATCAGTTTCTCCTATTATTGCCAGTATCCTACTTCTTTAAAAGTTTTCATAAATTAGAATTTTTTACTTTGCTATACAATAAAATAAGGCACGTAACCCGTGCCTACTTTTAGTCTCTTCTATATTTATCCGCTAATCTTTGTAGTTCCCTAGCCTGTGTACCACTTTCTTCAGCAAAGTTTTTAAATAAAGATGCCACTTCCTTGTCCTCAGTCTGCTTTGAAAGCATTTCAAAATCTCTAACCATTTCTTGTGCATCTAATAGCTTTTTCGTAATCATATCCTTTGTAGTTAAATTCATATATAACACCTCCTTCTGTTATTATTTTGCTAGTTTATACTTAAATTATGTATTTAAACCATACTTTTATCTTGTTCACATGTATTGAATAATGTAATAGTATCTAAATCATTATTCTCAGTCTTAATATTTTTAATTGTATCTATATATTTTAATAATAATCTATCTAACTTATCTTCTATTAAAATTTCGTCTAAACTTGGGGTTTCAAAAAATCTCTTAGGAAAAACTAACTCCTCTAATTTGAACCCCATTTTTTCTTTTAACTTGATTTTCTCCACAAATGTAAAACGTCCTAATTTTTTCAAATCCGACTCTTTACAGTTATATCCAATACTTTCTAATGCTCTAACAACAGTTGGATAACTATATACCTTTCTAGCAAATAGACAAATAACTAAACTATTTAATAAATTACGATCAATTTCCTCTTCAATTAGCTTTTCAATAACTTCATCATAATCAAAACTGTCCATCTCCTGATCTATAGAGTATCCTGCGTTATCTAAGTGAGAATGCCTTGCACCAACAGCCTGTCCTAAAATATTTGCATATCCTGTATGGTAGCCAGCCACCTCAGTTTTACCTAATACCATAGCAAAATCCATTCCACCATATTTTTTAGCAACATGATAAGTTCCTTTTTTGGCTAATTCATAAAAACTATTGGATCCCTTAATTAAGTGACCTAGAATATTAATATAGGTATCAACTTGTCCAAAAGAAGGCTCTAATAGCGTATCCTGCTTAGAAATAATTCCTTTTTCAAAGGCTTCAGTTATCCATCCTAAAAGCACTCCCGTAGATATAGCATCAATTCCAAAATGTTCTACAGTTTCAATCAGTTTCAGTACTCCATCATGGTTAGAAACGCCCAACATAGAACCTAGAGCATATATTAGTTCATGATCGTAAGATATTGTTTTAAACTCATATTCTAAAGGATCACCAAATTGCTTTCTAAGTGCTGCAATGTGGATGCATCCGATAGGACAACCACTACATGCAACTTTTTTTACTAATCTTTCTTCAGCAAACTTCTCTCCAGAAATATTTTCTGCATGTTCAAAATAGCTTTTTTGAAAATTATAGGAAGGTAAGGCCATCATATCGTTTAATGCATTCACATTAATAGATGTACCTATTCCATGGTATTTTTCCATAATATCTGTTTCTGTTATTTCTTTAAATATTTCTTTATATACATTCCTATATTCTTTCGCTTCTAATATAGGCTGATGATGATTTCCTTCAATCACAATTGCTTTTAAATTTTTACTTCCCATTAAGCATCCTAAACCCAAACGGCCAAAATGTCTAAAAGTATCTACAGTAACAGATGCAAAACTTACCCCATTTTCTCCACCAGGCCCTATGGCAGCCATTGATCTCAATCCATTTTTTCCTTTTTTTTCATGGAGAAGTCTTGTGGTTTCATCAATATCCAATCCCCATAGCGGCTGAGCATCAGCAATACTAACCATATTGCCATTAATATGTATATAAGCAGGCAACTCTGACTTTCCAATAATAACAAGCCCATCTATATTCGCCATTCTCATAGATAGTGCCATTCTCATTCCAGCATAGCTCTCCCCTAACTCCCCTGTTAGAGGAGATTTAAACATTGCACAAACCTTAGTTACAACAGGGAAGATGGTATTTAAAGGTCCTCGTGTAAAAATAATTGGCTGATTTTCATCTAGTGGATCTTCTTGAAATCGACAATACTCCTTTAATAGTTGGGTGGCTAAAGAAACTCCCCCTATGAATTTAAATAAATCATGACGCTGATCTACTTTAACTTCTCTACTCCTTAGATTAATTATTAATATGTTTAAAGCTCTATTCCTCATATTAATACCTCCATCTCGATAACACTATGAGGACACATTTCTGTACAAAGCCCACATTGAATACAAACAATAGGTCTTTTTTCTTCCTTATCATATCTAATAGCGCCTATAGCACATCCACCAATACATTTACCACATCCTGTACATATATCTTTCTTAAATACTACTCCTCCGCCTATTCGTTTATTAAGTGCATCTTCAGGGCACATTTTTACACAGTTTGGATCATGGCACCCCCTACAGCTATTAACTACTACACGGCCTTGGTATCCTCCACTAGTTTTTATTAGAATGGCGCTTTTATCCAATGAAAAATTTTTATGTACCCCTGTAGCACAAGCTATCATACAGGAATAACACCCAATGCATTGTCCTGGATTTTTAACTGACAGAACTCTATTTTTTTTACTATTATTTCTTGCTTCCATATAAACACCTCATTAACACTAAAATCAATCTTTGTTTATTGTTGCCTAAAGTATTTTGGTTATACTAAAATAATTAAGAATAAGATTTCATTATATTAAAGGAATTTTTTGAATTTTATAGAATAAAACGTTTAGTGTGGCAAAATATCTTGAGAGGTGAAAACAGTGAAGCACTTTAAACGATTGAAAGATTTTTTGATTAAAAACAAATGGTCCTATATATTAGGAGTACTTTGGCTTTTAATTGTAGACGTACTTCAATTACTTGTACCAGAAGTACTACGAAGATTTACTGATGATGTTTCCTCGGGTCATTTAACCCGCGAAGGTTTATTACGTTACGGACTTTATATTATTGCAATAGGAATCGGTATTGCATTTTTTCGATTTTTGTGGAGAATGTACATTATTGGTGTCTCAAGAAGGTTAGAATATGAGCTTAGAAATAAGCTATTTACTCATCTCCAATCTCTTTCTACCAACTATTATAATACACATAAAACAGGTGACTTAATGGCTCATGCTACTAACGATATAAATGCAATACGAATGGCTTTGGGTCCTGGAGTAGTAATGATGACAGATGCAATATTTATGACTGCAATAGCTATCTCTATGATGTCTACTACTACAGATCTACGTTTGACTTTTTTTGCATTAATACCTCTGCCATTTTTAGCATATGCCATAGGCAAGTTTGGTAAGAAAATAAATGCTAGATTTAAATCTGTTCAAGAAGCTTTTTCAGCTTTAACTGATACTGTACAGGAAAACTTTGCTGGAATAAGAGTAATAAAATCTTTTGTTCAAGAAGAAGCCGAAGTTAAGAAGTTTAGTGATAAAAATAGGTTTTTATTCAATAAAAACATGACTTTAGTAAAGTTATTTGGAATGTTTCATCCTTTTATTCAATTAATGGCATCTCTTAGTTTTTTAATCGCTATTTTTTACGGAAGCACATTAGTAATATACGGACAAATATCCCTAGGTGACTTTGTTGCCTTCAATAGTTATTTATCTTTGCTTGTTTGGCCAATGATGGCTATAGGATGGGTAATTAATATGCTCCAAAGAGGGGCTGCATCTATGGAAAGAATAAATAACATTTTGGATGTGGAACCAGAAATAGTAGATGCACCAGATGCAATTGATCTTGATAATTTTAAAGGGGATATTGTATTTGATAATGTTACTTTTAAATATCCTAATAGCGACTACAATGCCTTAGAAAACTTTTCTGTATACATACCATCAGGTAGTAGCTTAGGCATTATAGGGAAAACAGGTAGTGGAAAAACAACAATTATTAATCTACTTTTAAGGCTTTATGATATAGAAGAAGGGACAATTTCTTTAGACAATCATAATATAGACAAAATCAAACTAAAGTTTTTACGAGATAATATCGGGTACGTTGACCAAGACAGCTTTTTATTTTCAACTACAATTGCAGAAAATATAGCCTTTGGTGTAGATAACTTTTCTATGGATGAGGTTGAAAATGTAGCAAGGATTGCTGAAGTTCATGAAAATATTATAGACTTTACTAATGGATACGAAACCTTTGTGGGAGAAAGAGGTGTGACGCTTTCAGGTGGTCAAAAACAAAGAACATCCATAGCTAGGGCGCTAATTAAGAAGCCTCAAATATTAATTTTTGATGACTCTCTATCGGCTGTAGATACGGATACAGAAGAGAAGATTCTCCAAGGTCTTAAAGATGAAATGAAAAACAAAACAACAATACTTATTGCTCATAGAATATCCACTATTAAAGATTGTAATGAAATCATAGTATTAGATGAAGGCAAAATTGTTGAAAAAGGCAACCATCTTCAGCTATTGCAGAGCAAAGGTTTGTATTATGAATTTTATCAAAAACAGTTACTTGAGGAAAAAATATATAACGAGTAGATAGTTAGGGGTGTAGACAATGAGTAACATTCACAATGAAGAAGTATTGGGTAAGGCCTATGATTCTAAGCTAATGGCTCGGCTTTTAACATATGCTAAACCCTATTGGGCATGGTTATTAATATGCATTATGCTTCTTATGGTCATTGCAGGTATTGATCTTGCAGGACCTTATTTAATAAAAGTAGCTATAGATGAACATATTAATATTTACGATAGACCTATAGCAGTTTATGATATTCCCCCAGAAGGTAATAATAATGTTATCTTTTTTGAAGACAAATATTATATTACACTAAATAAAGACAAGGAGAATATTATCGAAAGCTCCTATAAAAATGTACAATTA